>CAISPD010000088.1 GCA_903887275.1 uncultured Mucilaginibacter sp. | reverse complement strand
CTTACCGGTACTTACCAGCTTAAAAATGTAAAAACTGTATTATCAGCCGTAGCTGAATTGAGACAACAGGAGTTTGTTATTTCGGATGAGCATGTAGCCGATGCTTTGCAACAAGTGAGTAAACTTACCGGTTTGCAGGGACGCTGGGATATACTGAGCCAAAACCCGCTTGTGATTTGCGACACCGGGCATAATCCGGAAGGTATAACGGAGGTATTGCAAAATATCCGGGGCACATCTTACAAGCAACTACATTTTGTGATCGGCATGGTCAATGATAAGGATATCACAAAAATATTGTCTATGCTTCCTAAAGACGCCATTTATTATTTTTGTAAACCTGATATTCCCCGTGGTTTAGATGCCCTGAACCTGAAGCAGCAAGCCGCCAATTTTGGACTTAATGGGGAGGTATATACTTCGGTCAAACTGGCTTTTGAAAATGCAAAAAATGCTGCCGGTAAGGCCGACCTGGTTTTTGTGGGTGGCAGTACATTTGTTGTAGCTGAAATAATATGACCATCAAGCGGGCATGTTTGATTAGTTAAACGTTTTTAAACGTAATAATTCTGCAAAAATCCATCTTCGGCAAATTCTGATTCCAACAAAAGTCTTACTTTAGGGCTCACAAATCAGAATTCCAATGACCTATCTTGCTTCTCCCAATCGGTATAAAGAAATGATCTACCGCCGTTGCGGCCGTAGTGGTATAAAATTACCTGCCGTATCGCTCGGCCTATGGCATAACTTCGGTGGTGTCGACGTTGCCGAAAACTTCCGTAAAATATTGCACCTGGCCTTCGACAGTGGTATTACGCATCTCGATCTGGCCAATAACTACGGTCCGCCTCCAGGCTCGGCTGAAGAAAATTTCGGGCGCATATTGAAGCAGGATTTCAGCAGCTATCGCGATGAACTGATCATTTCCAGCAAAGCCGGCTATCATATGTGGGACGGGCCTTATGGTGAGTGGGGTTCGAAAAAATACCTGGTTGCCAGTTTGGATCAAAGTTTAAAGCGCATGGGGTTGGACTATGTAGATATATTCTACCATCATCGTCCGGATCCGGATACACCGCTGGAAGAAACCATGTCGGCTCTTGACCTGATCGTAAGACAAGGTAAAGCTTTGTATGCCGGTATCTCAAACTACCCGGCAGATGAAGCAGCAAAAGCTATTGCTATACTCCGCAAACTGGGTACGCCATGCCTCATCCATCAACCTAAATATTCGATGTTTGAACGTTGGGTAGAAGACGGACTTTTAGATGTGCTGGAGCAGGAGGGCGTAGGCTGTATTCCATTCTCGCCATTGGCGCAGGGATTGTTGACCAATAAATACCTGCATGGCATACCTGAAGACTCGCGCGCGGCCAAATCAACTGGCTTCCTGCAATTGAGCCAGGTAACCGACGAACGTATTGCCCAAATAAGGCAATTGAATGATATCGCTATAAAACGCGGTCAGAGTCTGGCCCAAATGGCACTGGCCTGGTTACTGAAAGACCAAAGGGTTACTTCAGTGCTGATTGGCGCAAGTCGCCCCGAACAACTGGCCGATTCGCTTAAATGCCTCGACAATATTGAATTTGCGAAAGAGGAATTGAACCAGATCGAAGTTATTTTAAAATAGGCTATTGCTCTCGAACTCCTTATTGCTTTTATGAAAGACATTAAATGGGGCATCATTGGCTGCGGCAACGTAACCGAAAAAAAAAGCGGCCAGGCATATAATAAAATAGCTAACAGCAAACTGGTAGCAGTGATGCGCAGGGATGCAGCCAAAGCAGCCGATTATGCTGCCCGCCACCAGGTTAGCCGTTGGTATGCCGACGCTGACGACTTGTTGAATGATGCCGAAGTTAATGCTGTTTCTATTGCCACCCCACCGGCTTTTCATCTCGAATATGCCATTGAAGCGCTGAAAAAGGGCTTAAATGTATACGTAGAAAAGCCGGTTACGCGTACAGCAGCCGAAGCGCAGGCTATGGCTGATGCCGTTAGGGCGTATGATGGGAAACTCACGGTGGCGCATTATCGCCGTGCATTACCTATGTTTTTATATGTTAAAGAGCTGCTTGCGAAGCAGGCAATAGGGGAGGTGCGCACGGTACAGATCAGGATGTGGAAGAGCATCCGGCCCGACCTTGTTGCCAATTCGGAAACCAACTGGCGCGTTAATCCCGAACTTTCGGGTGGCGGATATTTTCACGACCTGGCACCGCATCAGCTCGACCTGATGCTTTATTTTTTTGGTGAGCCTGAAATGTACCATGGCTATTCCCTGAATCAATCCAATACCTACCCTGCCGACGACCATGTATGCGGCGAGATCGTATTTAAGAATAAGGTAGTGGTAAATGGTTCATGGAGTTTTAATGTAGCCGATAGCCAAACCATAGACCTTTGCGAGATCATTGGTACCGAAGGTAAGATCAGCTTCCCGTTTTTTGGCACATGGGTAAGCCTTGAAAATGAAGGCGACAAACAAACAGAGAACTTTGTACATCCCGAACATATACAGCAGCCCATGATCCAAAAGATAGTGGCTTATTTCAGGGGCGAAGGACCCAACCCTTGCCCGGTTGAAGAAGCGGTTGTTTTGATGAAGATACTGGATGCGTTTACATTGTAGTTTTTTAAATGCTTAAACCTAAATAGCCAAAATCCAATGAAAAGAACACTTTTTGCCCTTTTGTTTTGCCTGATTGCATTCAGCTTCAAATCAACCGCTCAAAACGCACCTGTACCTGAAAATTATGTTTTAAAAGAGAAAACAGATTATGCCAAATACCAGGACGATATGATAAAAACCGTCGACTGGTTGCAAAATGCCTCCTGGACCGAATCGCCTGAAAGCCGGAAACCTGCTAATGCATTTGTAGTTAACTGGATAACGGGTTCGCCAGATGTAACTATAACGCTTGGTTCGGCGCTGATAAAGTATACCGACAAAAACCCGGAATTGCTGGTGATCTATATGGGTAATTACGCAAAATATGCTATTCAGCATAAAGCTGATTTTAATAAAACCCAGGCCGACCTGGCTGCAGTAAAGGCGCTGATTGATAAATATAACAAAGAAACCAGCCACAAAAAAGATAAAGGAATTGAGAAGTTGGCTCAATTGGACCAGGACGGAAAGCTGAAAGATTGGATCAGGAGCGATCTGGAGAAATAGGCACTAAAGCTATTCGAGAAAAGATTTACGAAGTTTTTAAAACTTCGTAAATCTCAAATTGCCAATTTTAATTAATTTTCTACAAACTGCACCTGTTTAGTTAAGATCGTCTTTGATAATTAAAATAATGGACCGGATTTCTGAAACAGATTTGATATTGAATGCAGACGGTAGCGTTTATCATCTGAATTTGTTGCCCGGCGACATTGCTCCTACGGTAATAACGGTTGGCG
Source organism: uncultured Mucilaginibacter sp. (assembly GCA_903887275.1). GTDB lineage: Bacteria > Bacteroidota > Bacteroidia > Sphingobacteriales > Sphingobacteriaceae > Mucilaginibacter. The sequence continues at coordinate 12,517 of CAISPD010000088.1, read as the reverse complement.
ACCCTGAACGCGTAGCCGCAATCAGTAAATATTTTGATCGGATAGAAGTGAGGAAGTCGAAGCGCGAATTTGTTACCCACACCGGCTACCTTGGCGATAAACGACTAACCGTAATATCAACAGGCATCGGAACCGGAAATATCGATATTGTATTGAACGAACTGGATGCGCTGGTAAATATCGATCTGGATAAGCGTCGGGTTAATGATGAATTGCAAAAACTGACCTTCATCAGGATAGGTACGTCAGGCGCGATACAAGCTGATATTCCTGTAAATAGTTTGCTGGTATCCACAGCGGCGGTTGGGTTTGATAGCCTGATGCATTATTATCCATATACAATATCAGTAAACGGGCAAAAGTTTATGGATAACCTGCTAGCCACCTTACCCAAAAACTTCCCGTTATTTCCGTATTTAGCTGAAGCCGATAAAGGTTTACTTGCTACACTTGGCGAAGACATTCTAAAAGGCATCACCCTAACTGCCCCTGGGTTTTATGCGCCCCAGGGCAGGCAACTCCGTGCAAAAAATACCTTACCCGATTTGATAACAACCCTGCAGCATTTCAACTTTGTCGATCAGTATTTAACCAATATCGAGATGGAAACTGCCGGTTTATACGGGATGGCTTCAGCTTTGGGTCATCGGGCCATTTCATTTAATATCATCCTGGCAAACAGGGTTTCTCAGAATTTCAGCGCTCAGCCCTTGCAAGCCATCGACCATCATATCAAACTGATCTTAGAAAAAGTTACAACCACCCAATACCCATTATCTGATACCTAATACCCGATACCCGATACCCACTACCCAATCACAAATAACCAATCACAAATCTCCATTTTATCCTTATCTTTCCTCAACAATCGTTTGTAGGTAATTTTAGAAAAATCTCTTTTTTTATGCCCGAAAAGAAACTCCTGGTGCCATTTTATGAAAAACTGTCGCTGGTTTTAGTTGGCTTGATAGCCCTCGGATACCTGGTTATTCTGGGTAAGGACATTCTCGATCCTCTGGTATTTGGCTTCCTGTTTGCCATTTTATTATTGCCGATAGCCACTTTTTTCGAAAGGAAGTTAAGGCTGCCACGTGGCGCTGCAGGGTCATGTGCAGTAGTGTCGGTTATCGCAGTAATTTATGGTTTGGTTTACCTCATTGGTTCTCAGATCACTAAACTAACCGACGATTGGCCCATGCTGCGTAAACAGGTTAGTGGTTCTGTGCTTCAAATTCAAGGTTGGATTGAATCTTCCTTCCACATCAATATGGAAAAGCAAATGGACTATGTGCATGATGCTACCAATAAATTCATGTCGTCTGGTGGCGAGGTGGTAGGCAATACTGTTGGCGAATTGGGCTCGCTTATCCTGTTTTTCGTTTTCATCATAATTTTTACCTTGCTGGTTTTGCTTTACCGTCGCTTGCTGTTCAAATTTTTACTCGAGGTTTCGGGCGATGATTTTCAGCAAACAGTATTTGATATTGTTGAAAATATCCAGAAAATTTTACGGCAGTATATACTCGGCCTATTGCTCGAAATGTTTATCGTTTCCTGTATAGCCTGTGCCCTTTTTCTGTTAATTGGTATCAAATATGCCTTGCTGCTGGGCGTTATCGTGGGTCTCTTTAATATTATCCCATATGTTGGTATATTTTCGGCGCTCTTTCTGAGCTCGTTGGTCACCTTTGCCACTGGCAATGTACAGCAGGTAATAGAGGTGGCAGTTGGAGTGATCATTATTCACCTGGTTGACTCAAACCTTATTTTGCCTGTAGTTGTAGGATCAAAAGTGCGACTAAATGCCTTGCTGTCGTTTATTGGTATAGTGATCGGTGAATTGATCTGGGGGCTTTCGGGTATGTTCCTGGCAATACCGGTAATGGCCATCCTGAAGATCGTTTTTGACCGGATAGACAGCATGAAGCCCTGGGGGCTATTATTAGGAGGCGATTATCAGCCCAAAAGTCTCTCGAAAAAGAAACTCAAAACGGATACTACGGCTTAACCAGTTGCAGTACCCGGATATAGGTGGTTGCAAAATAGGCCGCAAGCACCAGGGTGTTGATCACCAAAAGCCAGTTCCAATCGGGTTTGCTGTATTTTTGGATGGTACAGCCAACAAAAAGTATGATAAATCCGGCTACCAGTATGCAGGGAAATACCAGGATCCATTTATTAGGTGCTACGAAATAAAGGCTATGTAATTTAGTACTATCGGCCTGAAACAATGGAACAATTGCCAGCAATATAAGCAGCAGAAAAAGGCGTGCAATAATTTTGGCGATAAAGCGACTGGTGATCATATTGCGAAAATATATAAATGCCTGCAAATTCAGGCGAATGCTTAATTTATGGTCATACAAAATACTTGTGCCCGCAAAGCCTCATTATTGATAACATTTTTATTTTTTGGTTCGATCGTATTGGCCCAAAGTACCGGCCCGGTATTTCGTTTAGTGCCCCTGGGTGTTAAGGGTGGCATTGACGAGAGTAACTTATCGGCTTATATGTTGGCACCGGTTGGTAGTAATAATTATATATGCCTTGATGCCGGCACCTTACATGCAGGTATTGAAAAGGCAGTAGAAAATGGTGTGTTTAAAATCCCGGCAGGCCAGGTATTGCGGCAGTATATTAAAGACTACCTCATCTCCCATTCGCACCTGGACCATCTCGCTGGCCTGATCCTCAACTCGCCGGAGGACACATCGAAGAATATTTATGCCTTTGCCGATTGTATCGAGGCTTTTAAATCGCGGTATTTTACCTGGCAAAGCTGGGCTAATTTCGCCGATCAGGGCGAGGTGCCCCAATTGAAAAAATACCATTACGATGCCCTGACGCCCGGTATAGAAACCAAAATGGAAAATACTGAATTGAGCGTTCAGGCATTCCCGCTAAGTCATTCAAACCTTAGTAGCACTGCGTTTTTAGTTAAAAGCGGCGACAATTATTTGCTTTACCTGGGCGATACCGGCCCGGACGTAATTGAAAAAAGCGATCGTCTGCATAAGTTGTGGGAGGTTGTTGCGCCATTGATCAGGGCTAAAAAGTTAAAAGCACTGATGATCGAAGTTTCGTTTCCAGATGAACAACCGGATAAAACCCTGTTTGGGCATTTAACGCCGCACTGGCTCATGGCTGAATTACATGAGCTTCAACAAATATCCGGAGTTACGTTGACGGAGTTTAAAACAATTGTTACCCACCAAAAGCCGCCGAAGGTCAATATTGATCGGATAAAAAAGCAGCTGGAAAACGAAAATGACCTTTCGCTGCAACTGGTCTACCCGGTACAGGGAAAGGTCATTGACCTTTGAATTTTGTTGGTTTTTTTAACAATGGCTTAATGCCTGGTGACTTATAAGCCTGTGATGGTAATGCTGTTGTCCGCTTTTGATGTTTTAGCGTTATTATCAGTTACCAGAGGGCTTTTCTTTTCGATATCATCTAGAAAATCATTCAATTTTCCTTTGTAATTTTCAATGGTGATACTTTGATCAGTGTCGTCGCAAACATAATCAACATTAGAGGCGCTTACACCGGGGCAGCTTTTAACAATATCTACCAATTGTTTGATCTTGGCCCGTGTAGTACCAGGTACTTTAATGATCACATTGCCAACAGGTTTTTTCTTAGCACCGAATAATGTACTTACCTGGTCGGCCAGTTGTTTGGTTTGCTGAGCAGTATTACCTACCGTTCCTACAGCATTACTGGCTGTTGCTCCGGCATTATTTACGCTGTTATTTACGCTGTTAACAGAGTTATTTGCCTTATTGATGGCATTGTCAACTTTGTTTTGTCCTTGGGATGCCAGGGTCAACAAGAACATAAAGCTGGTTAGAGCGATCAGTGATTTCATCTTTGTTTGAGGTTAGGAATTTTTTATTATAATAAACAGAGGCAAATCCTATACCAAATATATATCAATTTTTAACTTGTTGGTATAGAATACGTTATAAATTTTAATTTAACCTTGAGTTATTATTTTCAGTTTTGTTAAACAATAGTTTAATCTGCAATTAGGTTTTTTATCGAAATAGTTGATAAATCGTCCTAAATAGTAAGTAAAAGTAAAATCGATAAAAAATTATTTGGTGAGGGGGATATTAAAGTGGGTACAAAAATCCTCAAAACTTTGGAGAATATATTGCACAACCCATTGCTTTTCAGAGCGAAATCATGGCTTTTATAATGTGACTTTCGGGCGAAAGCCAGCCCGCAAAATTACTTGCAACTTCATCAAAGTTAACCCGGTGTGTGATGTAGCTCAGGGGGCTGACTAATTTGTTTTCCAGAGCCTGCAGTACATGGTCGAAATCGTTGCGTGTGGCGTTACGGCTACTCATTAAAGTTGCCTCTCTTTTGTGAAATTCGGGGTGGCTGAATGTGATATCAGCTTTTTGCAAGCCTATCAAAACATATCTGCCGCCATGGGCAAGGTATTCAAAAGATTGGTTAATGGCCTGCCTGCTGCCGGTAGCGTCGATAATAACCGAAGGCATATCGCCCCGGGTTATCGCTGAAAGCTGTTCATGCGTATTTCCCAGCGCTGAATTGACCAGGTATTCGACGCCCAGGGTATCCCGGCAGAAATTCAGTCGCCCGTCATTTATATCGGCAACGATCACTTTAGCTCCGGCGATCCGTGCAAATTCAATTGTACCCAAACCAATTGGGCCTGCACCAACTACCAACACAAATTCGTTTTTTCCGATAGCTGCTCTCCGAACGCCGTGTGCGCCGATTGCCAGTGGTTCAACCAAAGCCAGAGCTTCGAATCCAAGCCCCTCGCTTTTTACGAGTGACGATACCGGTACAGATAAATATTCGACCATACCGCCATCGATATGTACGCCACAAACTTTAAGTTGTACGCAACAATTTGGTTTACCTGAGCGGCAGGCTATACAATGGCCGCAATTGAAATAGGGGATAATAGTAACTGCGTCCCCAGAGCGGAAATCGGGATTGTCGCCGATCTCTAAAATTTCAGCTCCAAGTTCGTGCCCCAAAATGCGGGGATATTCAAAATAAGGCTGTGTACCCTCAAAGGCATGCAGGTCGGTGCCACATACTCCAACCTTTCTGATCCTGAGGATAGCATGCCCCGGTGTCAAAACCGGATCAGAAGCGGTCCGGTATTCAAATTCCCCCGGTTCCTTACACACCAATGTTTTCATGTCAGGTTAATACCGCTTAATTTTAACGTATAAGCGTGTTCGCAAGGCTTTTGGGCAGGTAGCATAACTTTTAAACCTTCACTGTTTTGTGAGAACTCTACCTTGCCATGTCCCAATAATTCGATATGCTCAATTTTTCCGGTTTTATGCGGGTTATTGGTAGCCAGTGGTTTAATAATTACCTGCCCATTTTCCGGCCAGCCCATAAAAAACGTATAAAGTGTTTTTCCTTTGGTGGTAAAACGTATATCGTTGAAAGTAAGGTCCTGTCTTTTTTCTTCATTGAACGACGTTCCCGTGGGTACTTTAGATGCCGGACTCTCGCCGTAGATCTTCCAGGGGCGAGTACCATGGATGGCTTCACTGTTAACAGCCATCCATTTGGTGATCCCATCCAGTGTTTTTAGTTCCTCATCGTCAGGTATACCACTGGCAGGAAGCGGGAAATTCAACATCAGGTTGCCATTCCTGCTTACGATGTCCGCTAGCAGATCAACCACTGTTTTAGCAGTTTTATAATGCCCGACCGTTTTGCGGTTATAATGCCAGTCGCCAATGCAGGTATCCGTTTGCCATGGTCGCGGCCAGATGGTGTCAACAACGCCACGCTCCACATCATAAACGCAGGTGCCCACCTGGGCGTCCTCTGCACGTTTACTGGTATAAACTGCCTGCGTCAGGCCGCCATGTTTAGCTGCGTTCTGGTTATATAGATTTGCCAGAATGCTCAGGCCATATTCTTCAAAAGGAATTGCACCATCGCAGTAAAGCAGGTCGGGCTGGTAATTATCCACGAGGTCCTTGATGCGATCGAACCAATGTTTTTTCCATGATTCGGCAATACCTTCATTATCCCAGGAAAGGTTGGGGTCGGCAAATACTTTTGATGACTTGCCGTATAGGCTCTCAAATGCCGGATTTGCACCATCATATGGTATACCGGCATACGGACCTGTTTTGTCAGAGCCTTTGCTGGTAGAGAACCATTTCGGACTGATCCACAAATGGTCGCTGATGCCGAATTTTAAACCGTGTTTTTGTGCCGCCTGTTTAAACTTGCCTACGATATCAATTTTGGGCCCCATGTTTACCGCGTTCCATCGGTTGTGCTTCGAGTTCCAGAGGTCGAAATTATCGTGGTGTACGCCCATGGTCATAAAATATTGGGCACCGGCTTTTTTATAGAGGCCCAGCAAATGGTCGGGATCAAATTTCTCAGCCTTCCATTTAGGAATCGTATCCTTATAACCAATTTTTGATGGGTGCCCGTAATTCGTCACAAAATGCTGGTATTGCTCGTGATCCTGCTGATACATATTGCGTGCATACCAGTCGCCGGCCTCAATGGCCGACTGCGGCCCCCAATGCGCCCATATGCCGAACTTGGCATCGCGGAACCACTCTGGTATAACGTAATGCTTAAGCGACTCACGTGTGCCTTTAAATGGCCCCGGCGACACCGGCAATGTTTGCTGACTAAAAGCATACGCAGGCGCCAATTTCAACGCCGGAACTGCCAGGGCCATTGCTTGCAGGGCCCTTCTTCTTGACATTCCCATAAAAGATCGGTTTTAGATCGGATGAATAAACCTTGATATTAAATATCCATAGCATCATATACAATTACCTTCTCCCAAAGGTGGCTGCAGTTTTTAACAAAAGCCAGGTGTATAGGATGTGTCTGGTAGGTAGCCTGCCCGGCCAGGTCGCTGAATTGGATATGTTCTGAAACGGCCCAGCTTTGGTCCACGACTTCACGTTTTTCGGTTTTGGCAACGGCACCCACCCGCAGTTCGCGAACAGTTTCGATACCGGCCAGCGTTTTGACACCAGCTATCAGTTTCTCCAGGTCCTCTTTTGAATCCGGGTTTTTTAACCAGAAAAATACATGGTGTATAAGCGGGTATTTGCTATCGGCTGCAGGTACAAATGATTTAGCGGAACTTACAGCCGTGCCCGCAGCCACTGCCGCTACGGTTGTTATAAATTTTCGTCGGTTTGAAGTGCTCATAATTGGGTAATGAATTCTAAAATTAATGGATTTATTTGACGGTAGAAAGTTTACAGGAGGATGTTTGAAAATTTAAATTGGCGATTGATATTTGGCAAACGAAATTGAAATCTGAACCATGGCAAATACCACAGCGTTAAACACAAATGGAGCCCAATTACTATTCATCAAAATGGTGCTATCTAATTGGCAGACACAAAACCAGCGATTGAGTGCGCTGTTTGAAAAATTGAGCGATGAAGATTTAGCCAAAGAGACCGCTCCTGGCCGCAATTCAGGTGTTTATCTTCTCGGACATATGGCTGCTATACATGATATGCTTTTCCCCCTGCTGGGTTTGGGAGACCGCTTTTATCCGGAACTGGATGAAGTATTTGTACGCAATCCTGATCGCTCTGGCCTGCCTGTACCGGCCACAGCATTATTGCGTCAATACTGGTCCAAAGTTAGTACAACGCTCGATCAGCATTTCATCAGCTTGTCGCCTGATGAATGGTTTAGCAGGCACAATTCGGTTTCGGAAGAAGATTTTTTAAAAGAACCTCACCGCAATAAACTGAATATCATCATCAACCGTACCAACCACCTGAGTACGCATTTAGGGCAGTTGACTTACCTGTCAAAATAAATCAATGGCTGGCTGGCGCCCTGTCGCGATAGCAAAAATTAAAAGGGGTTTAATGTTCGTTGCATTAAACCCCTTTTTCTGATCGATATTGATGTTTATTTAAAAGCCATCAAATACAAATTTTTCCTTCACCACAGGTTTGCGTGGTAGCTGTTCGGGCCGGTTAGCAGCCTGGTAAACAAAGGATGCTACGATAATGGCCGCCTGTTTCAAGTCGTCTATCTGCAGGTAGTCGTAGGTGTCCATATTGGTATGGTGTGTCTTGGTCTCATAATCCAGCGGATCCTGCACAAACTGAAATCCCGGAATACCCACCCAATCAAAGGAAAGGTGATCGGTTGATCCGGTATTGCTCAAAGTAACCGTTTGCGCGCCAAGGTCGTGGAATGGTGCAAGCCATTTTTCGAATATCTGTGCAGCTGCCTTATTGCCCTGTGCGTAAATACCTCTTATTTTTCCGGTACCATTATCCAGGTTAAAATAAGCCGATACTTTGGCCTGTTCGGGGGTCAATGTACTGGTTTCGGCATTCCCAAAGTGCTTTTTAACATAACCATATGAACCCAGCAAGCCTTGCTCTTCACCACCCCAAAGGGCAATCCGGATAGTTCTTTTGGGTTGAAGATGTAGTGAGTCGAGCAGACGTACCGCTTCCATCATGACGATGCATCCTGCACCGTTATCAGTGGCACCGGTCCCCGAATTCCAGGAGTCGAGGTGACCGCCCAGCATTACCAGCTGCGCTTTAAGGCTGGGATCGCTGCCCGGTATTTCGGCAACTACGTTATACCCTTTGGTATCGCCGCTTGTAAAATGACCTTTTATATTTAGTGAAAGCTCAACCGTATGGCCAGACGCTATCAGGCGTTGGATCTTTAAACCGTCAACTTTCGAAATAACTGCCTCGGGTAAACCAGCCGGCCAGCCAACTTTATAACCACTAAATGCCTGTACGGCTACCGTGCCATCTCTGCCGTTAGCAGTGAGCAATGCCACAGCTCCATATTTCCGCAGTTGATCAAGTACTTCGTCCTCGGATTTTAGAATTTTGCTATAGCCATCAATTTGGGCTCTTGTGATCATGTAAGTATCGGGCAATTTATTCAGTTCTGTGTCGGCGAGCCTGGTTGAAAAGGGTTTGAAATCGTCTCCTATTTTTTTACTGTCACCGGCCAGGTAAATCACCTTGCCCTTAAAATCAGCAGCATGTTTGTGCAGGTAAGCCGTATCAGTTAAGGCCTTATAATCTAAAACTACAACCCGGGCTTTAATTTCGCCGTTGGTGTTTGAGCTCCATGGCACAGCATAGCCAATGATCGATTGCAAATAAGGTGCAGTCATGGAAATAATGAACTGGTCGACATCCCATCCCCGGCCATATTCGCCCCACGGTTCGAGTGTTGAATTGCTCAGACCCCAGCTTTTAAGGGTTGACGCGGCCCAGTTGGCACCACGGAAATACCCCGCAGAGTTGGTCAGCCTTGGTCCGGCAACGTCGGTCAGGTTATGCGCGATCCATGGAATATGGGAGTTACTTAATTCGGCATTGCGGATCTTCCGGAATGCGGCTGTATCAACATTTTCCTGGGCAAGTGCGGTAAGTCCGGCGAACAGGAAGGTGATCAGGAGTGAAAAGCGGTTACTGTATTTCATTGTGAGTTTAATGGTTAGCTAAGTATCCTTAAAAATAAGACAGTTTTCGGAAAGTAAAGGTTGCAGTGGATTAATTTTTATTTTTTGTCCCTTAAAAATTTTCATCTCAAAACATTCTATAAATCAGAAACGTATAAAGTTCAGTTAAACTGAGTACATGAAAAAGATACTGATCATCGAAGACGAGCCAGATATTATTGATATTGCCACGATGATCCTCGAGGATGAAGGCTATGAAGTATCCTCCATCTCGGAATATCCAAACTTTGAACGGAGGGTTGCTGAGTATAATGCCGACCTTGTTTTACTCGATCTTAACCTGAAGGGATACCACGGTAAAGACATCTGCAAATACATTAAATCATCTGCCAGTTTAAAACAAACCGCAGTAGTGCTGATGTCGGCCAACCGGGATATCAAAGCCGTAAAAGAAGAAAGCGGTGCCGATGCCTATATCTGTAAGCCTTTTGACCTGTACGATTTTTTAGGTACGATCAGGGCGCATATCAATTAAATTTCAGACTACTTCTCCTCCTCATACCCCCCGACACGCCCGAAATGCCTTTCATGCTCAATGCCTGCGTCGGTACCAAATGGGTGACCGCCGAAACCGTTGCGCATCATAGCTATGGCTTTAGGTGAGGTATGATCAGCATCGCGTGAAGCGATGAGCTGCATCACCGATTGTGCGATCACAGGTATCGCCACTTCCATACGCATAGCATCGCTTACCAGCCAGTTCACTTCGCCGGTGTCTTCTACATAGGAGGGCACATTGAAGCCTTGTTTTTCATCGTATAGCTTTTTCATCAGTTCAATGAGCCAGCTACGTACCACAGAACCATGGTTCCAGGTATAAAGTATCTCGCTGATGTTGAGCTTTTCGCGGTAATGTTCCAGCAGGTCCATACCTTCGCCAATGGCTTGCAGCATACCAAACTCAATGCCGTTATGTACCAGTTTCACAAAATGCCCCGAGCCCGATGCACCGCAATGGGTGTAGCCGTTTGGTACGGCAAGGTCTTTCAACAAGCTCTCTACTTCGGATACAGCTGCTTTGTCGCCACCGATCATGAAACAGGCGCCATTACGTGCTCCGCTGGTTCCACCACTGGTTCCGCAATCGATCAGGTATAAGCCTTGTTCTTTTAGCTTTTCCGCTCGGCGTATGCTATCACCCCAATAAGAGTTACCGCCGTCGATGATGATATCGCCTTCTTCCAGCAAGGGCGTAAGTTCACCAATGACGATATCAACCGCCTGTCCGGCAGGGATATAAATAAATACTTTGCGTGGACGCGGTAGTTTTTGGATCAGGTCTTCCAGGCTGCTTGCCAGTACCAGGTTGGGCTGATCGACCGTCGGAGCATATTTATCGTAACCGATAATGTTATAGCCCTTGTCAGTTGCCTGTAATGCCAGGTTGAGTCCCATTTTACCGAGACCGATGATACCATAGGTGTTGTTTGTCATTTTGTCTGAACCGTTGATTCGTTTGATTGAACTGATTACGTTGAGATTTTAATGGCGAATTTACCAGTCTGGTCGGTTTATCAGTAATCGGAGTAAAAATACTGTTCAACTAATCTCTAATTAACCAATAACTGTATTTAAAATAAGCACACCCGTTATGCCGATCACGGAAACCGTTGTTTCCATTACCGTCCAGGACCGTAGGGTGTCTTTGATGGATAGGTTAAAGTATTCTTTGAAAAGCCAGAAGCCGCCGTCGTTGAGGTGCGAGCAGGTGAGGCTGCCTGCACCGATGGCCAAAACCATCAGGTTGGGGTTGATCGAGGGGTCGTGTAATACCATAGAGGAGAGTATGCCTGCCGTGGTTAGTCCAGCTACCGTAGCCGAACCCAGGCTGATACGAATGATTGCCGCGATGAGCCAGCCCAGCAGCAGAGGTTGCATATGGAAGCTTTGAAACATATCGGCTATGTCTTTTGCCGCGCCGCTATCGGTCAGCACTGCCTTGAATGCGCCCGACCCGGCTACTATGAGCAGAATAAGCGATACATCCTTTACCGCATGCGAACAATGATGCCCGATATGCTTCATATCCAAACCCTGGATGATACCCATGGTGAACGTAGCCACTATCAGTGAGATGAGCATAACGATGGGTGCATTACCAATGAAGGCTACCAGCCGGTGAACGGCACCCTGACTATGATCGAGATTAAGGTAAATGGTAGTACCCATCAGTAACATTACTGGTAACAGGGCCGTGAAAAAGCTGTTGAAAGCACTGGGCAGTTTATCGTCCGGCAACTCTTCGGCGCGGAAGGTTGCCAGGGGCTGCGAGTTGATATTCTTTAAAGTGCGGGCCAAAAGCGGACCGGCAATTATAATGGCAGGTATTGCCAGCGTGATGCCGTATAATAGCGTTTTACCCATATCGGCATGGAAGGCATTCACCAGTCCGGTTGGCGATGGGTGCGGTGGCAGAAAGCCATGGGTTACCGATAATGCTGCCAGCATGGGCAGCCCGATATAGACTGCATTCAGTTTATACCGGTAAACTACTGAAAATATGAGAGGGATCATCAGTACAAATCCGGTTTCGTAAAACAGGGGGATGCCGATAATGAAGCCTACCAATACCAGAGCCCACTGTATGTACTTTAAACCAAATCCGTTGACCAACACGCTGGCGATTTTTTGCGCTGCGCCGCTCGTCGCCACCAGCTTCCCGATCATTGCCCCGACACATATCGTTATGGCTATGCCGCCGAAGGTATCTCCCAATCCCCGCTGGACCGAATTAGTGACCTTTTCGAGGGGAATGCCCAGCAACAGACCGCCGGTGAGTGAAACGATAAGAAAAGTAATAAAGGGATTGATCTTTAACCAGCTTACAAGGATCACCAGCAGGATAATGCAAAAAAGAATTTTTATTAATACCATCGGGCTTTATTTAGGTTGCGGATGCTGTCTGGCTAAATTAATAACATTATTTTGGTTTAGAATTCAATATGTCCAATTTAATGTGGCGGGGTATTGGGTATTTGGTATTGGGTATTGGGTATT
>CAISPD010000087.1 GCA_903887275.1 uncultured Mucilaginibacter sp. | reverse complement strand
TAAATAAATTGATGATTTTGGCAGTGATATAAAGTCCTATACCGGTACCATGGAAGTCTTTCACATTTGAGGCACGGTAAAACGATTGAAATACTTTTTCGTTTTCCTCTTTCGGGATACCGATACCATAGTCGGTTATGGTTATCTGGATATGGTTGATGCCAGCGTCGAGATCGCATTGTACCAGCCCATTATTTGAAAATTTATAAGCATTGCTGATAATGTTATTCAAGGCAATGCCTAGCAAAGCTTTATTAGCTGGGATAAGCATTTTTTCATGGTCCTCGGGCAGGCTAAGTACCTTAACCACAAATTTTCCTTTCCCGGCTTTGGCATTCCAGTATTCGGCGAGTTCCCAAATCAATTCGTCAATGGCAACGGGACTGGTAGCAGCCTGCGTATAGCTCATGTCAACCTGGGCAAGTTCCAACAAGCTGCTGATGGTTTCATTAAGCCGTTCGGCATCGGTAAGTACCGATCGTACCACCTGTTTGTAATCCTCTGTGCTGCGGTCCTTGTTCAATGTCACTTCAAGTTCCCCGATTATACTGGTTACCGGAGTACGCAATTCATGTGATGCGTTGATTACAAAGGTTTGTTGCAGCTCGAAAGCATTTTCCAGGTGTTTCAAAAATTTATTGAAGTTTTTTGCAAGTATGCTTATTTCATCTTTGCCATTTCCTTCGTTTATTCGCAGGTAAAGATTACTTACCCGAACCTGTTGCACCTGCTTAACCATGTCATCTATTGGCTTCAGTGCCTTTTTTGCAAACCATCGCCCGGTAATAAACAGCACAACAGAAACCACAGCAACCATGATCAGAATGATCTTGATCAGGTCGTTAACACGTTGCCTGCCCTGTACATCTTTAGCCGAAACTAATATTACAAAGTTGCCCTGGTTGTCGTTGTAATAAATGCCAACCGTTTGCCGGTCGCCCTCAAAAAATTCAGCCTGCTTACGTTTGCGTACAAGGTTAATAACATCATCGCTCCAGTATTGCTGCTTATCTTTAATAAAAGAGGCCGTATTGCGGTCGTTATAAAACCGAACGACTTCACCGGGTATCTGTTTGCCATAACGTTCGCGCACGTGGTTAAGCGAATCAACCGATATCTCATCTGCTTCAAGGTAAAGTTGTGCAGCTATTGTAGCCCGTTCCACCAAATGATTATAAAAATCGGTCTTAACAAAAGAAGTAAATGTGATAAAGATAGTTGCCATGGCTATCATCAATATCACTGAACTGATCAGGGTAAAATAAAGCGCTAAACGGTTTTTTATCTTCATTATTTACCGTCATGTTTTAGTATATAACCCATGCCGATAACCGTATGGATGAGTTTGCTTTTAAAGTCTTTTTCGATTTTTTTCCGTAAATAATTTACGTACACATCAATAAAATTAGTGCCGGTATCAAAACCGATCTCCCAAACCTGCTCGGCTATATATTCGCGTGAAAGTATTTTGTTGGGATTACGCATGAAAAGTTCAAGTAAGGTGTATTCCTTTGCTGTCAGCGCTATCTTTTTGCTACTCCGTTCAGCGGTTTTTGTCCAGGAGTCGAGTTTGAGGTCTTCAAATACCAGCAGGTGATCGTCTTCTTTGCCTTTATTGCGACGCATCAGCGCTTCCAAACGGGCCAGTAATTCGCTAAAATGGAAAGGTTTAACCAGATAGTCATCTGCACCGGCCTTAAGTCCCGATACTTTGTCATGTACCTGGTTCAAGGCTGTCAGCATCAGTATCGGCGTTTCCGTATCATTAGTTCGTATTGACCTGCATAGTTCAATTCCATTGATATCAGGCAGCATAATATCCATTATTACCACATCGAACTTTTTGCTGCCAAGCAGCTTTTTGCCCTCCATGCCGTTTTCTGCCGCGGCCACGTCATAGCCATGTTCTTCTAGTCCCTTCCGGATAAAGGAAGCCACTTTTTGTTCGTCTTCGATCAGGCAAATGCTGTTCATAGTTAACAAATATGCTAATATTTAGCTTCATTTTCCCGTTGACATGGGATTAACCCGGAAGCAAATCGTAGTACTTGCGTATCTATCGTTTACGATAAACGTTGAAGTAAGTCCTATGATACGTAAAATAAGCGGCAAGGGCGAAACCGGTCTTTTATGAGGTGACAGGAAAGTAGAAATGTTTATTATTGCAATTATTAGTATATGAAATTATGGCAAAACTAACGCCTTTCCATGTTGCAGTTCCGGTATATGACCTGGATGCTGCACGTAAATTTTATAGTGAAGTTTTAGGCTGTGCCGAAGGCCGAACAGATGAACTGTGGACTGATTTCGACTTGTATGGTCATCAGTTCGTGATCCATTACAAACCAAAACCCGTGGGCGATCAACAATTGCATACCAACCCTGTCGATGGTCATGATGTGCCAGTACCGCATTTCGGTGTGGTGTTGGAATGGGACGAATGGCATTTACTGGCTGAGCGCCTGAAGCAAAAAGGCATTCATTTTATAATTGAACCCGGCATACGCTTTAAAGGGCTACCAGGCGAACAGGCTACGATGTTTTTTGCTGATCCATCCGGAAACGCTTTAGAGTTTAAGGCATTTAAGGATATCGGGCAGCTATTCGCCAAATAACCCCGTGGTTTTGGTGCCGGAACTAAAATCCCGGGAGCGAACGGTAAAGTAAGGGTAGCAAACTACTTTAACTTTCTTTCGGTTTTGGTCCATTTGATCGGTGGAAATTGATTGGTTATTTGTGCCGCAGATGGGTTTCTAACTTTGGTTAATTTACCTTCATTGAACAAACGGGCGGAAACAGTTTGCCAGTCCGGAAATTCGTCTGCATCCTGTTCCCAATGGTGGTAGGAACCTTCACTACACCAATATGGCAATTGCTGCATGGCATACCGGTGCGCTTCAGAGTTCCTGAATTTTTTCATCGAATCAGGGCTATCCCAAAGCGTGATCGTCCAGAAAGTTAATTTTTTATCTACCAGTTCACTGCCTTTAAGCAAACCGTCCGAAATTTTGAGTGCTTTAACCGAGGCTTCATTGGCCTTCATGAAACTGAACAGGTAACGTATTGATTTAACCCGAAGTCGGGTTACCGAAACAAAAGGCATAATGTTTTTTGATTTTTATGTGCAATAGCAAAATATCAAATAATACCGCGAATTGCAAATCTGTTTCTCAATTCGATTTGCAATTCAATATTCCCTAATAATTGTTGTCAGATTTAACTGCAGGATACTTACCTAAAGTTTATATTTGAATAAAACCAATTGAAATCATTTCCTGTATGAAAATTATCCACTGCAAAAGTGTAGCCGAGTTGAATGAACTGGCTTCCGAATTGCTTGTTTATCAATTTCGCGAATACCCAAATTCGCTGGTATGCGCCGCTACCGGTAATTCGCCAACCGGTATTTACAGCGAACTTGTGCGGAAGCAATATGCCATCGTAGTAGAAAATTTGCGATTCATCAAACTTGATGAGTGGTATGGTTTAGGGGCAGACGATGCCGGATCCTGCGAATATTACCTGCGAAAAAACCTACTCGAACCCCTGGAGGTTGCACCCGATCGCTATGTGACTTTTGATGGACTAACAGACAACCCGGAAAAGGAGTTCCTGCACGTAAGGCAGTACCTGGATAATAATGGGCCTATCGACCTGGCTATTTTAGGTCTGGGCACCAATGGACATATAGCATTTAACGAACCCGCAGCGCAATTACAGCCGCAACCCCATTTAGCGGAACTAAGTGAAACATCCCTGAGCCATAGCATGATCACCGGTTCGGGTAGCCGGATACGCTATGGGATGACACTGGGCCTTGCAGATATTTTACAATCCAGAAAAATCATACTCCCGGTTTTTGGTCAAAGCAAACGCGAAATTATGGGCCGCTTACTGGAGGGTAAAGTGAGCACGAATCTGCCGGCTTCTTTACTATGGCTGCATCCGGATGTTACCTGTTATTATTGCGAAAATGATAGTTAAAATGAAAAAACGAATATCCTTTTCGATAGCAATGGTATTTGGCATTATTTTAAGCGCCAATGCCCAGGAACAGGTACGTTTTGAGCCTAAGCATCACAATGTGTTCGAAAACCAATACTTTAGGGTATTGGATGTAAACGTGCCTCCGCATGATAGTACCTTATATCATATTCATTCCATCCCATCGGTGGTTTTAATATTTTCAACCACCAATACGGCAACCCAATTGAAGGGTAAGGGTTGGGAGGCATCCAGGTCAGTTTCGGGAAGCGTTTTTTACCGCGACTTCAGCAAAGATCCTGTTATTCACCGGGTAGGGAACTTAGATACCCTTGCCTATCATGTTACCGATATTGAATTACTTTCGGCATACCAGCCCGGTAAAAGCCGCAAACCCCTGCCACTTAAATTGCTGTTTGATGCTGAAAAAGCTTTTGCTTATAACCTTGCTGATTCTTCACTGAATAAAACTGTTATCAGCGATCGCGGGCCGATGATCGCCGGATTGGTTAAAGGTGATGACCTGATCCTGCACGATGAAACGCACCATAAGTTGATCAGGATTAAAGCAAATCAGGAAACCTATATCGAACCGGGTATCTCATTTTACATTTCGACAACCAGCAAAAAAGAGG
The DNA here is from genome assembly GCA_903887275.1 of uncultured Mucilaginibacter sp. GTDB lineage: Bacteria > Bacteroidota > Bacteroidia > Sphingobacteriales > Sphingobacteriaceae > Mucilaginibacter. The sequence continues at coordinate 10,088 of CAISPD010000087.1, read as the reverse complement.
TCAGCCTGGTTTTGTTTGAACTAAAATAAATCAATTTATGAGTAAGGGAACAGAACAGCATACTTATGACGCCATCGTTATTGGCTCGGGTATCAGCGGGGGCTGGGCAGCCAAAGAACTTTGCGACCTGGGTGTAAAAACATTGGTTTTGGAACGCGGGCGAAATATTGAACATATCAAAGACTATCCTACGGCAACCAAAGGCCCCTGGGAGTTTCCGCACCATCAACAGGAAACCCTTGCGGTGACCAAAGAAAACCCGGTTATTAGTCGCTGCTATGCGTATGGAGAAGATACCGATCATTTTTTTGTAAAAGACAAAGAGCATCCGTATATCCAGGAAAAGCCTTTTGACTGGATACGTGGCTATCAGGTTGGAGGTAAGTCGATTATGTGGGGCAGAGCCTGTCAGCGTTGGAGCGATTTTGAGTTTTCGGCACCACAACGTTATGGTTATGCAGTGGATTGGCCCATACGCTATGCCGATATTGCACCCTGGTATTCTCATGTAGAAAAATTTTCGGGTATTTGCGGCGATAAGGATGGTTTGGAAGCAATGCCTGATGGCGATTACCTGCCTCCCTTTGATCTGAGTTGTGTGGAAGCCGAGATCCAACGTAAAATAAAGGCTCATTACAAAGATCGTTTTATGGTGAAGACCCGATGGGCGCACCTTACCAAACCCGAACCCATACACCTGCAGCAGGGGCGCGGCCAATGTCAGGCTCGCGATCAGTGTACGCGGGGCTGTCCCTTTGGTGGCTATTTTAGTTCGGTTTCATCCACTTTGCCCTGGGCCAAAAAAACCGGAAATCTAACCATAAGGCCGTTTTCGGTAGTACATTCCATCATCTACGATGAGCAAAAAGGCAAAGCAACCGGTGTACGCGTAATCGATACCAATACCCACGAAGCAACAGAGTATTATGCTAAAGTGATCTTCCTGAATGCTGCCTGCTTAAATACCAATCTTATCCTGCTTAATTCTACTTCAAACCGTTTCCCCAATGGATTAGGAAATGATAACGGACTTTTAGGTAAATACATGGCCTTTCAGAATTACCGAGGTAGCGTGCACGGCAGGGTAGAAGGTTTTGACGATATATACTACTACGGGCGTAACCCCACCAACCCCATCATTGCCAATTACCGTAACCTGCATAAACAGGATACAGATTACCTGGGAGGCTTCCTTACTTTTGTTTATTCAAACCGGGGCCGGCAGTCATGGAATGAGGGTATTGGTGCCGGTCTTAAAGAATCATTGACCGAACCGGGTCCATGGCATGCAGGCATGTACATGCAGGGTGAAACTATCCCTAAAGAACAAAACCATGTTCGGCTGAGCAAGGATCAGAAAGACGCCTGGGGCATACCACAACTGATAACCTCAGTGGGTTATGATGATAACGATGATAAGATGGTAAAGGATTTTCTGGACCAAAGCGCAGAAATGCTGGAGATAGCTGGGCTGAAAGATATCAAACAACACGATACTCACCAGGCTCCCGGACTTGATATTCACGAAATGGGCGGCTGCCGCATGGGAAAAGACCCCAAAACATCACTGCTGGATCAATGGAACCGTTTGCACCTCTGCAATAATGTATATGTTACCGATGGCGCCTGCATGACCAGTACCGGCAATCAAAGTCCTTCTATTTTGTATATGGCCTTTGCGGCACGTGCTGCCAATCATGCCGCGGAGCAGATGAGGGGGTAGGTATTAGGTATTAGGTATTAGGTATCAGGTATTAGGCATTAGGTATTTGGCGATTGTTCAATGCGACAAAAAGCTTATTTATAATTCAACTCTCAATGCCCAGTGCCCAATGCCCATTACTTTTTCCTAAAAAACTCGTCCACCAACTTATTAAAATCATCTCGGTGTTCGATGAGCGTTGGATGGCCCGAGTTGGGTACTACCCAGAGATAAGCATTAGGTATTGCCTGATAAATTTTAACGGTATGTTCAATTGGGATCACATCATGGTCGCCGCAAATGATAAGTGATGGACATTTGATCGCTTTTAAAGCGGAAAATGGAATGTTTGGTTGTACGTAATCCAACATAAAGATCTTCCAGTCGTTTTTAGCTGCGGCAGTAGTGCGGGGTTTGTCTTTGTCGCTGTTATATTGTTTAACCATGCCGGCCCAGTCTTTAGGTACAATACCTAATGAATCTGCGGTCAGGTTAGCACCGGTAGAGGCTAGTTTGATCACTTTATCAGGATGACGCATCGCCAGCAAAAGCGCGTTGATACCTCCATCGCTCCAGCCGATAACATAAGCTGATTTGATGTGCATCTCATCCAAAAGCGCTGAAAAATCATCAGCCATCTGCTCAAAACTTAAAGAGTCCCTTCCATCGGTACTTTTTCCATGGGCGCGGCTGTCCACTGCGATCACTTTATATTTTTTGGAGAAATAGGGGATCGTGCTCTTAAATGCCGATATGCTTCCTCCGTTCCCATGGATCAGCAAAAGGGGTTTGCCTTTGCCGTAGGTTTCGGTATAAAGTTTTATCCCACGTACTTCGTAATACTTTCCGGCGGCTGGATTGTTGCCAAATTTAACCTGCTGGGCAAATAAGGTTAAACCAGAAATTAATGCAAAAAACAACAGGAAACACTTTTTCATAGCGATCATAAATTGCTGAAATATAGGAATTTTCATTTATTTTATTTAACTTTCATTAACAATTTAAACCTATATGATCATGAAAAAGTTAATACTCATCGCCATGTTGAGTGGCTTATCTCTCATGGCTGCCGCACAAAGTTCAACACCATCTACTTCTTCCGAATCTAAGTTCCATAAATTTAAGTTCGATCTTACCATCGGCTATGCAATTCCGCCCTCCACCAGCACCAGTGCAGGCGACAATATCAAGGCGGGAGCAACTTTCGTTCTTGAGCCGCATTACCGGCTTGGTGATGGAGTTGCCCTTGGCTTCCGTTTACAAGGAGCGGCTTTAGCCTATGGTAATACCAGCGGCAGTGGTACCGGAACTAGCGGTAGTGCCCAGGTGTCGGCCATTTATTCGTATACCCCTACGCTGGATCTATACCTCGCCAATGGTGGCTTCCGGCCGTTTATTGGTGGTGGAGCAGGTCTTTATTACCAGGGATCGATCGGTGTAAGTGGCAGTTCCCAGGGAACCAGCAATACCGGATACGTGAGCCTGGGATCCAAATTTGGATTTTTCCCGCGCGCCGGCTTCGAGATCGGCCATTTCAGAATATCGGCCGAATACAACGTATTGGGTAATGATGTTAACGGCAATAGTTCCAATTACGCTGCCTTCAATTTAGGATTCTTCTTTGGTGGTGGACGCAGGCATTAAACCCAGCTGCCTATAAAATTGTACAAGCCCTTTGTTTAAACCAAAGGGCTTTTCTGTTATCTTCAAAATAAAAAACGAAATTTATAGCTACTTTTATTTGGTGTTTCAATCACCCCTAAAAATTTAATATTTACCCATGAACTACAAAAGATTTGCTCCGGTACTGCTGGTTTTGAGTGTATTGGCCCTGTATAATTCGGCCAAAGCTCAGGACCTGATCGATAAAAAAGTTGATTCCGTTCTTTCAAAAATGACCCTGGCCGAAAAGGTGGGTCAAATGAATCAATATAATGGCGACTGGGAAGCGACGGGCCCGGTGACCAAAGCAGTGGGTGATAAACTCGGAGAGATAAAGCAGGGTCGTGTTGGTGCTGTTCTGAATATAATGGGTAGTGCGCATACTAAAATGTTCCAGGATGCTGCGATGCAATCGCGCCTTAAAATACCGCTACTTTTTGGGCAGGATGTAATACATGGTTACCGCATAACCTTTCCAATACCGCTTGCCGAGGCATGCAGCTGGGATATCGATGCTATCGAACGGGCAGAGCGTATCGCTGCTACCGAGGCATCAGCATCTGGCATTAACTGGACTTTTTCGCCGATGGTTGATATTGCCCGTGATCCCCGCTGGGGTCGGGTAATGGAAGGTGCCGGTGAGGACCCCTACCTTGGCTCGCTGATAGCAGCCGCACGCGTACATGGTTTCCAGGGTCGCGGGCTCGGCAACATTGATGCCATCATGGCTTGTGCCAAGCATTTTGCAGCTTACGGCGCCGCTATTGGTGGACGCGATTATAACAGTGTTGACATAAGCATGCATACCTTATGGGAAGTTTACTTGCCGCCATTTAAAGCGGCAGCAGAAGCCGGCGCCGCCACGTTCATGAACTCGTTCAACGACCTGAATGGTACACCGGCGACGGGCAATTCCTACCTGCAGCGTGAAGTGCTCAAAAAGATATGGAATTTTAAAGGCTTTGTTGTAAGCGACTGGGGGTCAATTGGCGAAATGATACCTCATGGTTATGCAAAAGACAATTATCAAGCTGCCGAAATAGCTGTAAAAGCAGGTAATGATATGGATATGGAGAGTCGGAGCTATATCGATAACCTCGAAAAGCTGGTTAACGATGGCAAAGTATCGGTTGCTTTGCTGGATGAATCAGTGCGCCGTATCCTAAGGAAAAAATTTGAGATGGGGCTATTTGATGATCCTTATCGGTATATAAACCCTGCCCGAGAAAAGAGTATGCTTAACCGGCCTCAAAGCCAGGAGGAAGCAAAGAGTATGGCTCAGAAAAGCATTGTGTTGTTAAAAAACAACAACCAATTACTGCCATTATCCAAAGAATTAAAAACTGTTGCTTTGATCGGGCCACTGGGTAAAGCTAAAAAAGAGCAAAAAGGTTTCTGGTCGCTGGATATCGAACCTAATGAAGATATTCCATCCGTATTTGAATCACTTCAAAAAGCCGCACCTAAAACCCAGTTTGTATACCAGTATGGCTGCAATATCGATGATCAGTCGCATGCAGGTTTTGCAGCTGCTGTGGAAGCTGCAAAAAAAGCTGATGTAGTTGTAATGGCTATGGGCGAGGCACCGGACATGACCGGTGAAGCCAAGAGCAAAGCCAACATACACTTACCCGGTGTACAGGAGGAACTGATCAAAGCAATTGTAGAAACAGGTAAACCGGTAGTAGTATTGTTAATGGCCGGCAGGCCGATGATCTTCAACTGGACCGCCGACAATGCAAATGCTATTTTGTACACCTGGTGGTTAGGCAGCCAGGGAGGTAACGCTATTGCAGATGTAATATACGGGGCCTATAATCCTTCAGGAAAACTGCCGATCACCTTTCCAAGGACCGAAGGCCAGATACCGATCTACTATAACCATTTGAACACCGGCAGGCCCGCTGCCAGCGACAAGGATGTTTTCTATAAATCGGCCTATATTGATTTGCCCAATTCGCCCCGTTATGCATTTGGCTTTGGTTTGAGCTATACCAGCTTTGATTATATAGACGATGGCGTATTTTATTCCACTACGCCGATAAAGGATAACGAGACCCTGAAAATATCGTTTACATTAAAGAATACAGGTAAGTATGCGGGTGAAGAAACTGTTCAATTATATATCCGCGACCTGGTTTCACAACCCTTACGCCCGGTAAAGGAATTGAAAGACTTTAAGAAAGTGTTCCTGCAGCCAGGAGAAAGCAGGCAGGTTACTTTTACCATAAGCAGAGATATGTTGTATTTTTATAATGATAACCTGCAATATGTAACACAGCCCGGCGATTTTCAGGTGATGATCGGCAGCGCTTCGGATGATATAAGGCTGAAAAGAACGTTTGAATTGACCAATTAATTTGCCCAGTTTTTAGATGCTCCGATCTTAAAATCAAGAAAGTAAATTTGATGCGCCCAAAATGGATAAATGGAATTGCTTGCCTCATTATAAGCAGTTTATTTTTGACAATTAATACCGCATTCGCCCAAAACAGGGGCGCCAGGGCCTGGTATGTTGATACAGCCGGAAATGATGCAGGATCGGGTACAAAATATCATCCGTTTAAAACTATCAATAAGGTCAATTCATTAAGTATAATAGCCGGTGATACTGTTTATTTCAGTGGCGGTCAGACTTTTTTTGGAAGGTTGGAATTACCTGCCGGGCTATCGGGCACCCGACATCGCCCTATAGTAATCACCGCTTATGGTTGGGATAATGCCATGATCGACTCAAAAGACAGCTCATCCATCAGGATATATAAAAGTCGTCATATTAAACTCAAAGGGCTCTCACTGGTAGGTGCAGGCAGAAAAGCCGGCAATGTTAAAGATGGCCTCGCCCTGATCAATTGCAAAGATATCGACGTTCAGGATCTTGATATTTCCGGGTTTCAGAAATCCGGTTTACTGATCTATTCCTCACAAAACGTGGATGCTAAAAATGTTTTTGTACACGACAATGGTTCCGCAGGCATCACCGTTGAAGCGCCATATCAAACCCGCGAGAGCTACAATATCAAAATATTATATTGCCGGGCGGAGAACAACCCCGGCGACCCTACTAACCTGACCAACCATAGCGGCAACGGGATAGTGGTGGGCGATTGCCGTAAGGTGCTCATTGATCATTGTACAGCAACAAACAACGGCTGGGATATGCCCAGGATAGGTAACGGCCCGGTGGGTATTTGGGCTTATGAGGCCGATAGTGTTATTATTCAGCATTGCCTTTCCTACAAAAACAAAACCTCCAAAGGTGGTGCCGACGGTGGCGGTTTCGACCTTGACGGTGGGGTAACCAACTCTGTTGTACAATATAATTTATCTTATGATAACTGGGGTAGTGGTTATTGCATTTTCCAGTATTGGGGTGCCAGCCCTTGGCACCATAATATATTCAGGTATAATATCAGCGAGAATGATGGAACTGTTTCCGATTCGCAGGCAGGCTTGTATATCTGGAATAGTTCGGATGATGAAAAGCAGTTTCATGATTGCCAGGTGTATGGCAATATCATTTATAACGACAAGGTTTCAGCCATATGCTTTTCGGAAAAAAGTGAAAGCAAGGGTTTTATATTTAAAAATAATGTTTTCGTTGCCAAAGATTCGTTGATCAAAGGGCAAGACAAAATAGGTGATGTAAAATATTGGGGGAATAATTGGTGGAGCCTTGATCATGGTTTTTACATGACAGGCATAAAAGATTTCAAAACATGGAGAGTTCAGTGTAAAGTGTCCCGGAGCAACACCTATAAACCAGCATCGGAGGAAAATATATTTCTGGAGTTTATAGCGCCGGGAAGGACTCAACTAACCAGTGCAACACAGCTTGGGTCATTTATAAACTACCATCTGAAAAGAAATTCGCCATTTGCAAATACGGTGATTTATAAAGCCGGCATCAAACATATTAAACTTTAGCGAGGTAACGCTAATACTAACCAGTAGCACAAGACCATGCATTTAACCCTATTTAAGATCAGATACCTGATGATTTTTTTTACCCTTGGTTTGGTGTGCGATTTGCAGGCTCAAACGGTAAGAGGGCAATTGCTTGACCGGGGTGGTAATTTTGTTAATGCGCATGGCGCTGGTATAATGCAATATCAGGGTACTTATTATCTTTTTGGCGAGATAAAAACCGGCAAAACCTGGTTAGTTGCCGGGCAGCAATGGGAAGACTACCGGGTACCCGCCGGTGGGGTTTCCTGTTACTCCTCTAAAGATCTGAAGCATTGGAAATACGAGGGTGTTGCGTTAAAGCCGAGTACTGGTGATACCTCAAAAGACCTGGATACAGGGCGGGTAATAGAACGCCCAAAGGTGATCTATAACCAACGTACCAACAAATTTGTAATGTGGATGCATATTGATAAAAAAGACTATTCCTATTCGCAGTCGGGTGTGGCCGTAAGTGACCGGCCCCAGGGCCCTTACCGTTATCTGCATAGCCTTAAACCAAATGGCAATATGTCGCGGGATATGACGCTGTTTCAGGACGGCGATGGTCGGGCTTACCTTATTTACTCATCCGAACAAAACAAAACCATGCAGGTATGCCTTTTGAGCAATGATTATTTAAGTCCGACCACACTTTACCGTCGTATTTTGATAGGGCGAAACCGTGAAGCGCCGGCCTTATTCAAAAGCGGGCAAAAATACTATTTGATAACTTCAGCATGCACCGGTTGGTCGGCTAATGCCGCATTTTATGCCGTTGCCGACCGACCGCTTGGACCGTACAAAGTAATTGGCAACCCATGCCGCGGAACTGGCTCTGGGCTAACCTATAATGCGCAAAGCACTTTTGTTCTGCCATCGCCAGGTAAACCCGGGCAATTTATTTTTATGGCCGATCGCTGGAATAAACTCGATCTGCCCAAATCAGATTATTTGTGGTTGCCTTTAAAAGTAGCAAGCGGGAAGGTGGTGATCGATGGTAACTGATCAAAACTTGATGATCCCGGTTTAGGACCAGACTGGTGCTTAATGAAATCCGGAAACCGTTTAATGGAAGGCTTCTTAATTTGGTCCGGCAATCAATCCTAAAATATATTTTATAATTGATCCGCTTGTCAAGGGCGTTTATTCGCTATTCTTTAATTTTTGTAAACCTGGTTTGCAGTTCCCTTTTTCCCCATTTGGTTTTATGTTGTTTGCCATTCAATTTCGGGCTACAAGGCCGATCTTACCGAGGTTCAATTTGTAACATTGCTGTTACTGCCTGTCCGGATATCGAAGATTAAGTAACTAATGATAGGGAATTAATTATCAGTTTATTAAAATATGATTATTAATTAAACATTTCTTAATAAGAAATTGAATTTGAGGCATTTACCGTAATATTTTAAGTCCTGCTAAAGAACCTTGCATCTGCAGTACACGTATAAAACCCGGTGAAATAAACGACACAAAAAATTGATTTAGAGAATACAAGACATTATTAACCGACCAAACCACTAAACTAAATGGGAACTTTAGCCTCTCAAAAAAATATTTATTACTACCTGAAAAAGAGTAGTTTCTTTTCTGAATTGAAGCGAAAGTTTGTTTTCGGCACTTACTATACCAGTAACTCGTCATATTATAAAGCGGTGCTGAGCCAATATGCAAACTTCTCCAGCTATCTGGCAATTTTTACTGACGCTTTGAAACTGAAAACCATGCATACCAATGTTGAGATCCAACAGGGTATCCTGGGGAAGAGTGCAAAAAGTGTTATATCACGTCATGGTAAACCCGATTTTATTTTTACCGAAAAAAATCTTTCAATTTTTGTTTATAAATGGAAATTCAACGGATTAAAAACTCGTTGCGAAGTTCATTTGTACAATAACCAGGCTTTTTTGGTCAACTATATTTATAACCAGTTGGACAGACGTGAGCGTCAGTATATTATTGAAAGCGTCACCAATAAATATTTGGGTGAATGTGTTAACGAAATAGATCTGAACAATGCCAAGATCAGCGATAACAATAATAATCTGCTATTGATTGATGATTTCCTGATGGGTTTGAAGATCACTTACCTGTGCAGCGCCGAATCAGATTGGTATGAAGCGATCATTGCAGAAATGAACGAAAGAAAAGAAAAGTACGAACAGCACGTAAAAGTAAGCGAAATGCGGTTCCTGGATAAAATATAAAAGCTGATTAAATAGATAAAAAAAGCCACCTCGAATTAAAGGTGGCTTTTTCTTTTACAGGCTTTTTGTTCCTCAAAATCCTGCATTTGCAGGTGATTGCGGAGAGGGAGGGATTCGAACCCTCGATACACTTTTGATGTATACACACTTTCCAGGCGTGCTCTTTCGACCACTCAGACACCTCTCCGGAAACAGGATTGCAAAGGTAAATTTTTTGTTTGAATATCGGCTATTGAATGTAGAAAGCCATCGCTTAAGCTAATTTACCGATAAAGGCAGATCGGGCGACGACTGTAGTTTTAAAGGGCACCCTAAATATGGATACGTACTGGAATTTAGAATTTGAGCAATGGAAGATTATTGGCCAGGTTGAATTTCGAATTTCTTTAGCAGATATTCTCTAATTCAACAGCGAGGTCTTCAATTCGGGTTTTATTTCTTTTAAAATTGTAAAATGGAAAGTTGAACCTTCATCAACTATTGATTCTACCCAAATTTTACCACCAAGGCTTTCAATTATTTTTTTGGTAATGGCTAATCCCATGCCGGTGCCCGAATATTCCTCCTTGCTG
>CAISPD010000086.1 GCA_903887275.1 uncultured Mucilaginibacter sp. | reverse complement strand
CTGGGAATCTAAACAATACAAACACCAACCTGTTCAATTTGGGCGGTGGTGGTGGTCCTGGTGGCCGTGGTGGTGGCGGTCCTCCGGGACAATCTGGTACATCCGCAAATGGCATTACAACAGCACGTTCGCTAGGCTTCAATTACCGTGATAGCTGGGGTAAAAAGATAACAGTATATGGCAGTTACAGTTTCTCCGACAATAGCATATACACGGTTTCTTCAACCAACCAGAACAATATTTCTGCCTTATCGCCCACTACAAATAATACCAACAGTGTTCAAACTGATGAAAAGATAAATCATCGTTTCAACTTCAATTTTGAATACCGGCCAGATACTGTCAATTACATCAAAATTGTTCCAACTTTCCAATATTCGGGATTGCACACCAACCAAACTGCAAAAAGTCTGTTAAGTGCCGCTTCAGATACAATTTCAAATTACGATCTGGCCTTATTGAGCCACTCATCTGCACCCAATTTTGGCGGTAGTTTTTTGTATAATCACCGATTCAATAGTCACGGACGTAATTTCAGTGTGTTATTAACTGCAGGGACAACTACGAGCAATCAATTTCAAAACCCGGTATACAATTACCTGGCTGGTAAAGCTAACGCGCCGGTAAATCAAATGATCAATACTGATAGCCGGACCGATAGCGTAGGTGCGTCATTGTCTTATATTGAACCCTTAAGCAAATTATCTTACCTTGAATTTAACTACGCCTATCATAATGCGCATACAACCGATAATAAGCTAACAGATACGCTAACAAGTTTTGGTGCTACCAACCAATACGATTTACTGACTAATAACTACGCTTTCAACTTTATTACCAACCGGATTGGATTGAACTATCGATTTATAGAGAAAAAATATAATTATATCTTAGGGATCGCAGCCTTACCTACCGAGTTAGACGGATCGTCCACGGTTAATACGCCTACCCACCTGTCGAGTGTATATTTTGCTCCCACCGCCAGGTTTGTATACAACTTCTCGCGTACCCAGGCCCTGACATTCAATTATTCAGGATCCAGTAATTCGCCACTATATTATGAACTGCAACCGGTGATCGATTTTTCAAACTCATCCTATCCGGTTCAGGGTAACCCAAATCTACAGCCAGAATATAATAACGTTGTTAGTTTACGCTACAATAAATTTGATTTTGCCAGCGGAAATGTATTTTTCTCGAATTTAAATTTCACCCAAACCAACAACAAGATCGTTGCCAATACAATTACATACCCACGTAACTATACGCCAAACCGTAAACTGGCTGGTACTATTCTTACAGGTTATCAAAACGCCGATGGCTTTTATTCAGCATCAGCTTTTTACCTTTTTGCCAAACCCTGGGAAAAGCGTAAATACACATTATTTATAAACGGTAATATTTCATACAATAACAATATTTCTTACATCAGTAATATTGATACTACAGCTTCTTTTAACGAAACAACGTTGAAAAACGTAGCTAAAAACCTTGTTTTGACCCAGGGAGCTCGTTTCAGAGTTGATATTACCGATGTGATCGATGCTGAAGCAAATGCCAGTTATAGCGTTAACCATTCCAACAACTCTATACAACAAGCCAATGTTAACAGTAATTTTCAAACCATAACATTTGGCTTTAACGGCAAAAACTATTTTTGGAAAGACTGGACCCTAAGCTATGATTATACCAAAACAGTATATGAAGGCTATAAAGGAGCTACCAACCCTAATATATTGAATACTTATGTTGAGCGTCGCTTTTTGAAGGCTAATGTTGGTACACTTCGCTTTTCAGTGAACGATGTGTTCAACCAGAACACCGGATTCACATCAACACAAACGGCTACAGCAATTTCACAGAGCAACGTAAATCGCTTAGGAAGGTATTACCTGCTGACCTTTACCTTAAGGCTGCAGAAATTTGCAGGTCAGCGTCCGCAGGGCCCAATGGGTGGTCCGGGTGGCCCAGGTGGTTTCCGTGGCCCGGGTGGCGGTGGCCCTCCAGGGGGCGGACCAGGTGGACCGAGTGCTGAATAGATTATCGTTTGGTCGTTGTGGACTCCGACGACGGTAAAAAAGTCGTTGCCTCGCGCAACGACCGATTATCCACTAAACTAAACTAACTATTAACCATTGGTCTCGTTACTTTTTTCGACAAAGGTTGCCCGGGAGGGCAGAGAGCCAATGATGCGATGAGGGTTAATAAACAATCCCAAATTGAACAGGTCTACGGTAAGTCTGCCGTTGCTAAAGCAACGGCAGTTACCATTTCAAGCAGAATTTCGGACCCAATCGAAATCCTGTTGCTAGTAGTAATAGCATCTGGCAGGCAATTACAGCTAACCATTTTCTGCTACTCAACCTGCCATTATAATTGATTATTATCAGAATAATATTTTCAATATCAATATCGCTCCAATTAATAGATCAAATGCCGGCAGGCCGCTAAATCATTTTTAATTTACCCATAACAAAAATGAAAATTGGGCATAGCATTTTCGTCCGTATTGCTACGGAAAATAATACGTGTTTTTACGCATGTTTTTCAGGGTTTAATCCAACATCAGTCATCGAAACAAAAAATTTAATCGGCTTATTGTGTTTTTTTGACGCAATGATTTATTATCTTTCAGCAATCAATTTTAAACCTCAACAAATATGCTTAACCGAAGAAAATTTCTGATAGGCTCGGGTGCGGCTGCACTTGGTGCATTAGCCCTCCCGAAGGCTGTTTCGGCATTTATGCTTGATGCCACTCCACATCCACTTGGAATACAACTTTTTACGCTATTTGGCGTAATTGAGACCGATGTAAAAGGCAACCTTAAAAAAATCGCAGATTTGGGTTATACCGAAATCGAATCAGCCTTTAGTAAACTGCCCAATTATTATGGACAAAGTCCGAAGGAATTTGCTGCAACCTGCAAAGACCTGGGCCTCTCTTGGAAATCGCACCACGTGTTGGGTGCAGCTTTTAAACTACCGAAAGGTTACAAAATGCCCAATGGCCCGGATGGAAAACCTATGTCGCTACCTACACACATGGCGAACCTGAAAGAGGATACCCAAAAACTCGTTGACGAAGCCGCAGAGGGTGGTATCAGCTACCTTGTGTGCGCAAATATACCAACCGGTACAATCGACGAAATTAAAGAAGCTACTGAAATTCTGAATAAAGCAGGTGAAGCTTGTAAAAAGGTAAATATCCAGCTTTGTTACCACAACCATGATATGGAATTTGTTGCAGTTGAAGGGCAGATCCCTTATAACATGCTACTTGCAGGTACGGAAGAAAAATTGGTAAAAATGGAACTCGACCTTGCCTGGGCTACAAAAGCAGGCATAAAGCCGGTGGATTTATTTAAAGCCCATCCTGGCCGATTCCCTTTGTTGCACGTTAAAGATATCAGTCAGGATTTTAAAACCCTTAAACCGGTTGGAGAAGGTGTTGTTGACTTTAAAGACGTTTTTGCGAATGTGAAATTGGCTGGTGCCAAACACTATTTCGTAGAACATGACATGCCTGCCGACGCTTTTGCCAGCCTGGGTACTAGTTATAAGAACCTGCGCGCATTAGGCGTATAATTCGGTGTTTAAAAGCAGACCAAATATAACCGGTTAACGGTTTAAATAATATATAGGGTATTGATAGTCATCTGGCTGTCAATACCCTATTTTTGTTTTCCGGAGCATATTATCAGGCGTAACATTTGTTGGCCTGTTAAATCAAACAATAAAATAACATTATAAGTGGAAGCCATTCTGAAAATAGCCGACCTGGGCAAAACCTACCAAAGCGCAGGAAAAATGCTAACCGTACTCGATCATATATCTTTTAACATAGAGTCTGGATCTACCAACGCAATTGTTGGTCCTTCCGGTAGCGGCAAAACCACCTTGTTAGGACTTTGCGCAGGACTTGATAGGCCGACAACAGGAACGGTAGCGTTAAATGGCATCGACCTGGGGAGCCTTAGCGAAGACAAACGTGCACAAGCCAGAAATTTGTACGTTGGTTTTATCTTTCAAAATTTTCAACTGTTGCCAACTTTAACTGCGCTTGAAAATATTATGGTTCCGCTTGAATTGCGGGGTGAAAAGAATATTCGTGCGCGAGCAATAGACCTTTTGGACAAAGTAGGCCTTGCTGAACGCGGGCATCACTACCCGGCACAATTATCAGGTGGCGAACAACAAAGGGTTTCATTAGCACGGGCATTTAGCAATAAACCTAAAATATTATTTGCTGATGAACCAACCGGAAACCTTGATGCCGAGACTGCTGAAAAAGTAATTAAGTTAATATTCGACCTTAACAGAGAAGCCGGCACAACCCTCGTATTAGTAACACATGACCTTGATCTGGCTGGCAAAACCCAACGCATACTGCGGATAAAGGGCGGCAAACTGGTTTCTGATATTAATACTAACCTGTAAATGGTGATGGAAAACAACTTTCCAAACAACAAGCGAAAGACTAATATCCCCTGGCTTTTTAAAATGGCCTGGCGCGATAGTCGAAAAAATCGATCACGCTTGTTATTGTTCGTCTCTTCAATTGTATTTGGAATTGCCGCATTAGTAGCGATATACTCCTTTGGTGTAAATCTAAAAAAAGATATTGATACCCAGGCTGCAACGCTGATCGGCGCTGATCTGGCAATAAATACAGGCAAATTACCTGATGCGCCTACTTTAAAAATGCTGGATTCGCTTGGCGACCGGCATTCGGAGGAGCGTATGTTCGCATCGATGGTTCTATTTCCGCGAACCCAGGGAACCAGACTTGCACAGGTACGTGCTTTAGAAGGCGATTATCCTTATTATGGCAATTTCGAAACTATACCTACCGATGCAGGAAAAAAATTCAGATTAGTTAAAGCAGCTTTGGTTGATCAAACGCTAATGCTGCAATACAATGTAAAAGTTGGAGATTCGATAAAAGTAGGGAAAGTAGTTTTTGTTATTGAAGGTGTTCTGACCAAAGCACCCGGACAAACCAATATCGCATCGGGCATTGCACCTATTGTTTATATCCCCTTAAAATATCTTAGTGAAACCGGACTGATGCAAAAGGGTAGCCGCATCAATTATAGTTTCTATTATAAATACGACCACCCTGTTGATATCGAAAAATTCACCAAAAAACTCGAACCACGTTTTGAAAAAGCCGGTCTTAATTACGATACCATTGAAACAAAAAAAGAGAATACTGGTCGTGCTTTCGGCGACCTGACCAATTTCCTTTCATTGGTAGGATTTATAGCTTTATTATTGGGCTGTGTTGGTGTTGCCAGCTCTATTCATATCTACATTCGCGAAAAAATAGCTTCAATTGCTATAATGCGTTGCCTTGGCGTAAAAGCCTACGAAGCATTTCTGATCTATCTTCTGCAAATAATAGGTATTGGTTTTGTTGGGGCAGTTGCAGGATCGGCACTAGGTACAATTGTACAGCATGTATTACCAATAATTTTTCGCGATTTCCTTCCAATATCTGTAACAACTGATATTTCCTGGGGAGCTATTGGTCAGGGTATCATTTTAGGTGTTATTATATCTATCCTTTTTGCACTATTACCACTTATCGCGATTAGGAACATTTCGCCGCTTAATACACTGCGTATGTCGTATGAAAATATCAATCTGCTGCGCGACCCATTTCGCTGGCTGGTTTATGTTATTATACTTTTGTTTATTGTAACCTTTACCCATGTACAAGTAGGCAACTGGTTGGCAAGTATATTCTTCACTATTGGTGTCATTGTTGCGTTTCTGATCCTTACATTGATCGCAAAACTTTTAATGTATCTGGTACGGCTGGTGATCAACGCCAGCTGGAGCTATCCATTGCGCCAGGGGTTTGCCAACCTGTACAGGCCAAATAACCAAACCATTATACTTATTGTATCTATTGGTTTAAGTACCTCTTTCATTTGTACCCTGTTTTTTATGCAAAGCCTGCTTATTAAACAAGTTACTATAGCAGCCAGTGCCAACCAGGCCAACATGATCCTGTTTGATATTCAAAGCAGCCAGGAGAAACCCCTGGCAAATTATACGAAAAAGCAAAATTTACCTCTACTGCAGCAGGTTCCGGTTGTAACTGTACGAATTGAAAAAATCAATGGCAAAACTGCTGCCCAGTCAAAAAAAGATACCTCAATGCGGGTTCGCGAACGTTTGTATGGCAATGAGTTCCGGGTAACTTATCGTGATACCTTAAGCCCTACGGAAAAGGTGATGCAAGGAGACTGGGTCGGCAACGCACCTGCATCTGGCGAAGTACCGGTTTCGATGGAAGAACGCTTTGCACAACGCAACAAACTTAGGGTTGGCGATAAGCTGACTTTTAACGTTCAGGGGATCCCAATCAATACCCGCATTGCCAGCACCCGGCAGGTTAACTGGAACAAAATGCAAACTAATTTCTTGTTCGTATTTCCAAAAGGCGTTTTGGAAGATGCTCCACAATTTCATGTATTGATGACGCATGTACCATCTAAAAAGGTGTCAGCGACATACCAGCAATCAGTTGTACGCTTATTTCCGAATGTTTCCATCATTGACCTTGGTTTTGTGCTTAGCGTTTTGGAGGACCTAATGGATAAGCTGGGTAGCATTATCAAATTTATGGCGATGTTTAGTATCGTAACAGCAATTGTTGTATTGATTGCATCGGTGAGGATAAGTAAATACCAACGAATACAGGAAAGTGTTTTACTTCGAACAATGGGAGCTAGCCGCCGTCAGATTTTAGCAATTTCTACTATCGAATACTTTTTCCTGGGGTCCTTATCGGCTGCAACCGGCATATTTATCGCAGTGGCAGGTACCTGGTTGCTGGCCAGGTATAGTTTTGATATTGCGTTCAATGTCGATTTGCTACCGGCAATCGGTTTGTTTTTTGGTATCACAGGCTTGACCATTTTGATAGGCTTGCTTAATAGTCGTGGTGTATTGAACCGCCCACCTTTAGAAATATTAAGAGGCGAATAAAAAATAAATGTTTAATCAATTTTAGGTAATGAATCTGAATAATAAAACGGATAGTTTAATAAAACTGTGGCTTTTTGTATTCCTGGTTTTGCTTACTGCTTGCGGAAGTAAACCTACGTCAAATGATTCGCAGCAAAATGCCGCAAAAAGCGAAAGCGTAGAACAAACGGTCAAAAAACATATCTTGTTTTTTGGCGACAGCCTAACGGCTGGTTACGGACTCGATGATCCTGACCAGGCTTTCCCTGGCGTTATTCAGCATCAACTCGATTCGCTCAAATTACCATATCAGGTGATCAATGCAGGCCTAAGTGGTGAAACCAGTGCGGGTGGCCTCGGGCGGATAGATTGGGTATTAAAACAAAATGTAAATGTATTTATACTCGAGCTTGGCGCCAATGATGGCTTGCGCGGCATACCTACTGACGAGACTGCTAAAAACCTTCAGGCAATCATTGATAAAGTAAGCGCTAAATACCCGCATGCGAAAATCATTTTAGCCGGAATGCAGGTACCTCCTTCTATGGGGGCCGACTATGCCAATTCCTTTAAAGCTATTTTTCCAACTATAGCTCAAAAAAACAAGATCGAATTTATTCCTTTTCTTTTAGATAATGTTGCCGGCATCCCCAAATTAAACCAGAAAGATGGTATTCACCCAACGGCGGATGGAGCTAAAATTGTTGCTGCTAATGTTTGGATGGTACTTAAGAAAGACTTATAATTTTTTGACGGCACGTGGCCAAATCCTTAACCGGTACTTGATGGTCGTTAAGTAAATAGCAATTCAATTCCCCGCATTATCCTTTTGAGCCACATCCAGTGAACCCGACTTTTTATCAAATGCTACTGATATTGTAGCCCGGAAAAGCGAATTGTCAAACCTGAAAATATTTTTAGTTGCATCAGCACCTTGAAAAATAAGCGTCAGCGTTGATTTTTTAGCCTGACCAAGTAAATTGTCTATATCTGTTCCAAGTAAAGTAGTGTAAGACAATGACCGTTTTGTATTGCCATTTGGTGTTTTTTCTCCTGGTCCAACAAAAACAGTTTCCTGTTTGTCTGAAGTTCTATTGCTTTTATATTGATCGAATATTTTACCACTAAATGTTTGCGTACCTACGGGCTTAAAACCTTTTGACAATAAAAAATCATGAACCTGGGTATTATTCATGCTCGTTAAATTAAGCAATTCGGTCAATGAAACACTTTGTGCCCTGGCTGAAATACCGATAAGGAAAAAAGCAAATACGAATAAATATTTTTTCATCTCAATCAAATATAAAACTATTGGAAGCTTTTTTCCTGACCGGGGTGGTAGCTTCTTTCCACATGTTTTAAAACATCATATCGATAAAACAAAACCGGTTTAAACTGCCCGTTTATATATCCATCAACCTGATCGGTATAGTGTTTGGATGATGCATCAAATGAGGCGCCACCCGTTACGATACTTTTAGCTTTAATGCGTGGGCCAAACTCAACGGCCGCTATAAAACTATTACCGCTATAACCATATCGCTTTTGCGTGTTCACCGTTCGGCTTTGAAATGATGGCAATGCCCCAAACTGCGAACCAACCAGGCCTACAGGTATACTTGGCAAATGATCATCAAATGTGGTGCCATCTGCAGGGCGCTGGAATCGCGAGATGTCGCCCCAGAAAATTTTCCACGTTCCATAACGTTTTTCGAGGGATTTTACCGCTGTATCCAGCAATTCAAGCTTTTTTACCGGCGGCATATCATTAAGCAATTTTGCGATCCTGTTGGTTTGATAGGTAGATGCTTCCACAGTTTGGGCACGGGGTAAGGCCGCAATCATCAGTGCTCCCCATTCTACTGCGATGCTGGTTGCAATAGATTTTATGGACGACCTTCTATCCCACACCTGCAATTCCGCAATGGGTTCGGCTAAAGAATTTTTTGTTGAATCTGGCGCTGAATTGTAGGCATCAAAAAGTGAAGGCAGTAAAAAGTCAAATGCTGTAAGGTAGTGGTCATACCCCCGGGCGATCAGGTCATCGAGGCTAAGTGGTTTCGTATTTTGTAAAAGCCGCTGTGCATTCAAGGCCCGAAAATTCTCACCATCAGGTGCCATATAAGCCGGATATTTATTTTTATCCGGGCTGGCAGGTCCGGAACAAGTGAACGGCGTGGAATTGCAATTTTCTATCCAGCCTGTCGATGGGTTATACACATGGACAATCTCAGCCAATTGATGCATACCCTTCCACTCGGTAGCCGCTATGCTGCCATCAACTGGCATTGTCCAGTCTAATTTCGGATCGCGTTTTGGCATAAAATTGCCATACCAAAAAGCTATGTTCCCTTTATCATCAGCATAAACAGTATTATTAGATGTGTTGGATAGAAGATTCATGGCCTGTTTATATTCGGTGAAATTGCGCGCTTTTGTGATCAGCCACGACTCAAGCAGGGCATTGAATGAACGATTGTTAGCACGTAGCGCCAACCATTTACCATCACGGCTACCTAAAACGGGCCCATGGTGCGTGTAGTAGCCAGTGAAAACCTTACGGACCGTTGTATCGCCTCTCTTCACCTTTAATATCAATTGCCCGGTTTTTAGCTCGCGCTGCTGACCCTCATATTCATAATACCAGTTTCCATTACTTTTGCTAACCTTTTCTGCGTATAAATCAGCTATATCGGCGGAACTTGAAGTATGCATCCAACCGCAATGACTGTTAAAGCCCTGATATACAAAGAACTGACCCCAGGTAACTGCTCCGTAAACGTTCAGGCCCTCCTGGCTGACTACCTGAACTTCGTCTCTGAAATAAAAAGGCACATGTGGGTTAATATATAATAAGGCATGTCCGGAAGCAGATCTGGAAGGTGCTACGGCAAACCCGTTTGAACCGATCTCCCGATCGCTAACTGAGTTCTGAATAGTATGAGGTAATGTCAGAGCACCAAGGTTATCAGGGCCGCTACCATAAAAGCGCTGAGTTTCGAAAAGGTTTATTCCCCCGGTTGCCGTTGCAGCTACACTGCCATCAGTAAACATTAATGCAAACCAGGGCTCGAAATGATGAATCAGCAGCGGTTTTACTTCAGGGTGTTTGTAAAGGTAAAAATTGATACCATCGGCAAATGCGTTCATTAATCTTTTGAACCACAACGGGCTATTATTGTACTCTTTGATCGCATCGGTTGTATCGGCTATTAATTGTAATTGCAGGTCAGTGTACAAATTGTTCTCGCCATCTACTTCCGATTGCTTCCCTAACTGGTAAAGGTAATTTCTTTCAATACCCTTAAAATTATCTTCACACTCGGTATACATTAAGCCAAAAACTGCAGCAGCGTCTGTTTTCCCGTAAATATGTGGCACCCCCCAATTGTCACGCACAATTGTCACCTGTGATGCCTCATTTTTAAACCTGCTCAATTCATATTTACTGAATTTTTGAGCATGACAAAGTTGGACCGACGTAAATATTGCCGTTAGTAATGACAACATGATTGTAATAAAATATTTACGGTAACAATTTGACATAGTGGGAAGTCTTAAAAGCAAATAAGCTGTGGCAAATACCTATATTTGTCGCGTTGACATTTATAAAATTTGTGTCATAAAACTGAAAAATAAGAGTTTAACACAATTTTTAAAAAAAAGTACTGCTGTAATAATATTATAATCGGTAACAATTGCATAACAATAAATCAATTGCTTGATTTACTGACTTTTAAATTTGTTATTTTTAATATAATAAATGTGGCGAACCATGCCACAAAGAACTTGGATCAATATTAAACATGTTATCTGAGATTTAGTTGATTCAATATCATTGAGACTGATATTGATAGTGCGTTCCGGGGTGAGATACGGAACGCATTTTTTTTGAGAGGCCTGCCAGGTTCGCGACTTTAATATCGAATAATGAATATTGAATATCGAATGATGAAGTATAAATTCATGTTTCATTATTCCACAGTAATCTTTGTCAACATTATAGCGTAAAGAATTATTACTTTCCGGGCATTACTGCCCTGGGCATTAAGTAATATTCATAACTGTTGATGGTAGCAGCGGGATCATTATCCATGAACCTTGTTAATTCGTCTTCATTCTCCGCTTCTACCACACCTATACCATAAACACCTGCCGGGTCAGCTACCGGGCCAAAAACAGCAACTTTTCCCTGGTTCATAAAATTGGTCCAATAGGCTATATGTTGCATCATTATAGCCCGCTCTTCTGCCGACATGTCCTGAGAAAAGGTTGGCCGGTTTGGAATTAGTTTCAAAAAATAGTAAGGCATAATGTAATTCAATCTATTGCTGATCAAATATAACGATGGATTAATAAAACCGAAACTCAAAATTATTGCGGTGTTAAAAAAAGCATAAGGAACTACCTCAATATGGGATTTTAATTGTTCGTTGCTGTACGTAAATTATCGATTTTAAAATATCTACTTAATACATAGTATTTGTAGATTTAAAATATTATAATAGTTTTGCAATAGAAATTGTTATTGTAAAAAATTAAAATCAAATATTTATGGATCACAAATACAAAATGAATCTGGCCATTGCTGCAGCGCTGGCTTTTATAGGGTACGCCAATACCGCTTCAGCAGATGTGGTAACCGATTGGAACCTGATCACCGTAAAGGCAACCAAAGTAGCTAAATATAACAGTAACCTCGGAAGCCGTATAGAGGCAATTGAAGCTATTGCAGTTTATGATGACGTTAATTCGATTAAAAAAATTGGCACACCTTACCATTTTTATGCACCTGTAAGCGGACCAGCCTCAGTACAGGCTGCGGTGGCACAGGCAGCACACGATGTATTGGTAAACTATTTCCCGGCGCAAACACCCCATATTGACTCGGCACTGGCAGTTAGCCTTGCAGCTGTCAATGACGGACCGGTAGAGGCGGGAAAAAAGATCGGCGCCGAAGCTGCTGCAGATATCATTGCACTTCGCGCAAATGACGGATCAGAACCAAACGTAGGCTATCCCGGTCCGGCCAAACCCGGAGTTGGGCAGTACCGTCCTACCCCACCGGCTCTGGCGCCTGGTATCAATCAGCAATGGGGAAAAGTAAAGCCTTTTCTTTTAAAATCGAATGATCAATTCAGACCCGTACCCCCGCCGGCAGTAGGTAGCGCAGCTTACAATGAGGCTTTAGCAAAAGTGGCTGATTTGGGTTCGGCTACCAGCACCAGCCGTACAGGTGACCAGACGCATATCGCACAGTTTTACAAACAAGATGCAGAGCTTACCGTAAATGAAGCTGCGAGGG
>CAISPD010000085.1 GCA_903887275.1 uncultured Mucilaginibacter sp. | reverse complement strand
TTAAACTCGTGGTTGATCTTAACAACTTTGAATTCCATTGTTTTTCCCACATAGATATCGTAATCCCTGATAGGTTTGATATCGATCTGCGAGCCTGGTAAAAAGGCTTCTACGCCCATTATGTCAACGATCAAACCACCTTTGGTTCTGCTCTTCACAAAGCCGGTGATGATCTCGTCATTATCCAATGCGCTATTGATACGTTCCCATGATTTTTGAGTTTTTGCACGTTTGCGTGAAAGTACCAACTGTCCGTTAGCATCTTCCTGCGATTCAACAAAAACTTCAACGCTGTCGCCGATCTTCAGTTCAGGCGTGTCACGGAATTCAGAAACGGATACTAAACCATCGGATTTGAAACCGATATTCAATACCACGTCTTTACTGTTGATGCTTACAACAATACCGCTGATGATCTCGCCCTTGTTAATTGAGCTGAAAGTGCCATCATACAGTTTTTCGAGTTTTTCACGGTCGGCATCGCTGTAATTACCGAATTTTTTTTCGTCAGCGTCCCAATCGAAATCCTCGGTGGTTGCTGCTACTTTTAACTTGATCTCTTCGATCGATAATGAATCAGCTTCTGATTCAATTTTTTCTTTTTCCTGGTTAGCGGTAACTACGTCGAGTTCGGCTTCCTTGGCTTTTAATTCTTTTTCTGCTTCTTGTTTTTTTGCCAAAATAAATTTTCTCCTTTTCCCAATGCAATTGGGACTGCAAAGGTACGGATATAATTTCACGTAATAAAAAATATTTAGCTATGATTTCACCGATTATGAGGCATTTATGTTAAAAAATCTTCTGTTTTTTAGGGTGAACTAACCTGATTTAGGTTTCTGTATGGTCCAACTTTTCACCGATAAGCTTAAATATGCTCATAAATCCGGGTAAAAGGTTGTCCCGATAGGTCGAAATAATGGCGTTCATCCGCCCTTCCTGTTCAGTTGTGAATGGATCTGCCCACACCCGCATGCATATGCGTCGGAGTGCGTAAGCTATTTGTTGTGTATCAGTATAAGTATGTAAATAACGGTTACGGGTAAAGCTTTCATAGAAACGGAAAAACTGGCCTGTTTCAGATAGCCCCGAGAAATGCAAAAAGTTGTCAATTACTTCGTGGCTGCAATTGGCCAGGTGCTCATAAAAATCATCTGCCTTTACCTGATTTGTTGTAAGCAATAAATTATCGAGTATGAGCTCCAGGGTTATATGACCCAAAAAAAAAGATTTTACCGGTGAACCTAATATTGCCGGGGCCAGCAGTTGGCGCAATTGGCTGGAATGCACGATAAAGTATTCTGAAGAATGGAAATAGCGGTCAACTTCAAGGTGTTTTTTCCAACCTGTAATAATAGCGCTGATCCGTGGATCGGGGTGACTTAACTTTTCGGGGTGGATGATGATGGTTTTGTCGGCATTCTTCAAAAGGTCGGGTAAAACCGTTCCAAGCGTATGGTATCCATTGGTTTTCGGGTTGCTTTCCCGATCAAAATAATAATGCGACAAAAAATTCATAAAGGTCCAGCCGGAGAGAAATTACCTTTACAAGGTACGGCATTTTTCCGGCATTTAAGCGTGATTGACACCTGTTTACGTTGATTTCAAAGATGTACAGGCTTTGTGCCGAACATAAAAACACCGATTTTAATATATATTTGCGTCCCGATCTCGGTCGGCATAGCATACGATAAGATGAATTTTGTTGAAGAATTGCGCTGGCGGGGCATGCTCCACGATATCATGCCAGGAACAGAAGAGTTATTAAATAAGGGTATGGTTGCAGGCTATATCGGCTTTGATCCAACGGCCGATTCGTTGCATGTGGGTAGTTTGGCCCAGATCATGACTCTGATCCATTTTCAACGTGCGGGGCATAAGCCATATGCGCTGGTAGGCGGAGCAACAGGGATGGTTGGCGACCCCTCGGGAAAATCGGCCGAACGTAATTTATTATCTGAAGATGTATTGCAACATAATCTCCGGGGTATCCAAAGTCAATTGGAGAAGTTTCTGGATTTTGACAGCGGGGCCAACAGTGCGCAATTAGTAAATAATTACGACTGGTTCAAAAATTACAGCTTCCTGAATTTTATCCGAGACGTGGGCAAGCATATTACAGTAAATTATATGATGGCTAAAGATTCGGTAAAAAACCGGATCAACGGCGATACAGGCATGTCTTTTACCGAGTTTACCTACCAGTTGGTGCAGGGTTTCGATTTCTATTATTTATGGAAACACCATAACTGCGCGCTGCAAATGGGCGGCTCTGATCAATGGGGTAATATAGTTACCGGTACAGAATTGATCCGCCGTAAAGAAGGGGGCGAGGCTTTTGCTTTGACCACCCAGTTGATCAAAAAGGCTGATGGGACAAAATTCGGTAAAACTGAAGGTGGCAATATCTGGCTGGATCCGGAAAAGACATCTCCTTATAAATTTTACCAGTTCTGGCTCAATACCAGCGATGATGATGCGCGAACCTATATCCGCATATTTACGCTGTTTGATCAGCAAACTATTGAAGCGTTGGAGGCTGAACATACTCCGGCTCCTCATCTGCGCACCCTGCAAAAAGCATTGGCTAAAGATATTACCATTCGTACTCATGGTGAGATTGAATATCAGAAAGCTATTCAATCGTCTGAGTTTCTGTTTGGAAACACCGGGATCGAGTTTTTGAATGAGCTTAGCGAACCGGAAGTACTGGGAATTTTTGAAGGAGTTCCGAACTATCGTATTTCTGTTGAAGAATTTACTCCGGGCATTAATATTGCCGACCTTCTGGCAGTAAATACCAGCATATTCCCTTCCAAAGGCGAAGCTCGTAAAATGATACAAGGTGGTGGCGTAGCGATAAATAAAAATAAAGTAGCGTTGCCCGAAGATACTATTGGTGCTGCAAATCTTATTGGAGGCAAATTTCTTGTTGCTCAAAAAGGGAAGAAAAACTATTTCTTGATTATCGCCGAATAATTTGGAATTACGACATATTGTAATTATTTTTGGATAAATGTCGGTAGGTAAAAATAAGGAAGTCAAATTCATGGTCAATGAGCCGATGGCTATTTACCTGAAACAAAATAGCAACAGCCTGTTTAATAATCTTTTTGGTGGGCAGGCTTATCCACTCAATGATTTTGATATGCTTCGCCTTACCCGCGAGGGTGTTTCAAAACGCCTGTTGCTATCCCTCGCGAAAAAAATCTCACTTAGCATACAGGAGTTTGCCGATATTATGCATATTTCTGAGCGCACTTTACAACGGTATGATGATGACGCCATAATCAAAACTGAGTATGCCGAAAAGGCCGTCGAATTAGCTCGTTTATATACCCGTGGTGAAGAAGTGTTTGGTTCGCTCGATAAATTCAAAATCTGGATGAAAACGCCTTTACATGTTTTCAAAGGCGAAACGCCTGTTTCCTTATTGGACACATCCGTAGGTTTTGATATCCTCTTCAAGGAGTTGGGCCGCATCGAACATGGTATTTTTGCCTGATGATCCTTTTCCGACTTACTAAATTGACATTTGCGAATGACCTCAGCGGAAATGGGGCTAGCTTATTTGGCGGCAGATGGAATAGCGAAGGTAGGCACGCCATTTACCTGGCTTCATCAAGGTCATTGGCTGTTTTGGAGTCACTTGCTCATATTAACCCAACCAATATACCTGATGATATGGTTTTGCTCAGCATTGAAGTGCCCGACGATACCATTAGTCTGGATATCGATCTGTTACCGAACAACTGGAAAGAGTCGCCCGAGCCTCATATTTTAAAGCAAATAGGTAATTCATTTTTGCAGAAAAACGAACATTTATTACTGAAAGTCCCTTCAGCGCTGGTACCCGAGGAGTTTAATTACCTGATGAATCCGCGGAATGCTAATATCGAAAAAGTTAAAATAAAGGCTAAAACGCCATTCAGCTTTGACGAAAGGATTTTGAAGTAGTCCATAGTCGATAGTCCATAGTCCATAGTCCATAGACATTTTACCTAATTCCTAATACCCAATACCCAATACCCGATACCCTTCACCTCACTACAAATCATTCAACAGCTCAAGTTTCTTGGCATTATACTCTTCCTGGTTGATCAAGCCCTGGTCGAAAAGCGTGCGTAGTTTTTTCAGTTTTTCGGTAAGTTCATCTTTCTTTGGTTCTTCCTGCCAGGCTGACTGGGTAGAAGAAATAGCTGGTGCAGCAATTATTGTATCGGGCGCTGGTTTTGAGCCGGCTTGCTCGAAATTGAAGGATCCCGATTCGGCACGTTTTTCCTCCAGTTCGCGCTGGCGCCGAAGTTCGCGCTCTTCTTCTTTACGCTCCTGAGCATATTGGTATAATTTCCGGGCCTGCACTTTGGGCAAATAGTCTACTCCCATTTCGGCCTGGTTAGTTGTTTTTACAGTAAAAATAGCACCAATGATCTCTTCCTTGATATGTACATCCACCACATCCTTCCAAACAAATTCAATAAATTTAATGGATAAGCCCAGGTTAGCCGGCGTGAAGAACAATACCCTTTTATTGGTTAATGCAACACAGTCTGGCAAAAGATTAACCAGGGGCTTTTTTTGTGTAGCGATGTAAATAATTTCTTCTCCTGTGGTCAAAAGATCCACCAAGCGTGAATACACTTTTTCCACTGCCTTAGGGTCCTGCTGATCGCTCAAAAATTTGTCCATTTTATTTTATTGGTTTTGAAGTTGCCGCAAATTTAGGGATTAATTTGGGGTTCGTTGGTTAATCAGTTAATCAGTTAATCAGTTAACCGGTGATTTGTGGTTTGGTTTTTTCCCAATGCCCAATGACCAATGCCAAATAACCAATGCCCAACTGACAAAACCACTACAACCACTACAACCAAATCCCAACTCTCAGTCAGCCACCAGTAAATTACATCCCCTGATATCCGAATTATCAAAACGACCCAATACTTCGAAGCTGCCATCGGCGTAAATTTTGCCCAAATCCTGGGTTGCCAGGAAAGAACAGGAGTTGATATTTGCCAGGTCGATCACATTTACGCCTCCGCTTTGATTATTTTGCAGTAGGGTCATTGGGTCGTTTGTATCGCGGGTAAGTATCTTTAGCCAGGGCGGAGAACGAAAAATGCCATGACCCGGGGAGTAGGCCTGCGAAAGCATTTCGGTCATGCCATATTCGGAATGAATTGTATTTACACCAAAACCATTGCAAAGCCTTTGATGCAATTCTTCCCTCACCATTTCCTTTCGCCTGCCTTTCATACCGCCTGTCTCCATCACAAGCAATTCGGGAAAATTGATTTGGTGACTTTCAATAAAATCGAGCAAGGCAAAGGTAACGCCCAGGAGTAAAGTTGGTTTACCGGAAGCTTGTTGCTTTTTTAATTTATCGTACAAATCCTCGTGCTCATAAAGGTAAAAACCGCTATCCGGGTTCTTTGAATTTTTAACCAGGTCTTCAGCCATGTAAATCAGGGATGAGCCTTCTCGCTCCAGATAAGATGGTAGCAGGGCCAGTACACAATACTTTCTGATATCGCCATAAAACATTTCGAAGCCTTTCCCGAAACTTTGCTCATACCAACCAAGGTCAGTTACGGGGTGTT
Source organism: uncultured Mucilaginibacter sp. (assembly GCA_903887275.1). GTDB lineage: Bacteria > Bacteroidota > Bacteroidia > Sphingobacteriales > Sphingobacteriaceae > Mucilaginibacter. The sequence continues at coordinate 5,200 of CAISPD010000085.1, read as the reverse complement.
TGCTGTTGATGCTGCCTGTAGTTCCCGAGCTGTTGAAAGTAGTTTGAACGGGTTCGTTAGTGCTTAGAATAGTATGTGATTTAAAAAAGCTGATGGGCAAAAAAGGGATTTGTGCAATGCTATCTATTTTTAGGGGATCAATATGCAGGTTATGGATGAACTCGCGATAAACATTGCAGTTTGCTGCCTGATGCCGGAAGATCTGCAGGGCAGCGGCATTAAATGCAGTATCGCTGTTTATAGAGAAAATTTGCTGTTTGCCGGGCACGTTCATCGCAGCAAATATAAGGAAAGGCACTATAGCAAGTTTCGGGTTTTAACTCTGCGGTTTGCAGTGGATTTTTGTCAAAAAAAGAAACATGAAAAATTTTAAAATCGTACCACTTTCTGAGCGTTATGCAAAAAAAATAAGGGACAAAGGGATTGATGATTTTGAAAACCCCGTTGTTGAACAGCTTGCAACGGGCTTGGGCCCCTGCCGGGTATCATTAAAGCCATTTAATAAAAATATTGATCGGCGCTTATTATTTACGCATAGTCCGTTTCAAATCCACAACGCATTTAATCAACCCGGACCGGTTTTTATTCAGGCGGAAGAAGTAGAGGAATATCAAGATGTATACCGATTCCCGGAACAAATAAAGGCAGATAAACAAAATTTTCCTTTAACCCTTGTCGGGTACAATTCCAATCAAATGATGGTTTTCACCCAATTGGTTGGTGAAGCCGATGTTGACGAGTTGATAGTTGAAATATTTGAAAATCAGCCCGAGGTAGCTTATCTCCACGCCCGCAACGCTGAAGCATGTTGCTATATTTGTAAAATTGAGCGATTGTAATTTTTTACAAACTAATTATCTTTTTAATAGTTTCTTTGAAGTTTAAAATTGAACAAATAATGAGGACAATAAAATTATTAGCGGGCACCATCTTAATAGCAATTTCACTTGTTTTTACATCTGCAAGTGCAGGGGACAAGGAGACTGAAAAGCTACGCGATGTTAAAAGTGTACTACAGGATTTCGGTAACCTGAAAGAAAGTATTCCGCACGATCTGATCTCGCAATATCAGGGCATTGTGATCATCCCGAACCTGATCAACGTGGGTATTGGCATTGGCGGCAAAAGAGGTAAAGGTGTGGCTATCGTAAAGCTGGACGACGGAAGCTGGAGCAATCCCGTTTTTGTAACGCTTACCGGAGGTAGCATCGGTCCGCAGATCGGTATACAATCCGTTGATCTGGTGCTGGTATTTCGTCACAAGGGCGTACTCACAGAGGTTAAAAAAGGCGACTTTACAATAGGCGGTGATATTTCTGCAACTGCTGGCCCGGTAGGCCGAAGCACCTCAGCAAATACCGATTATAAGCTGGAGGCCGAAGTTTATTCCTATTCGCGGAGCCGCGGATTATTTGCGGGTATCAGTATCAATGGGTCGAATCTGGCGATAGACAAAACTGCCAATAGTAATTTTTATGGCGACAATGTTAGCGCTCAGGATATTTTTGCGAGCCCAAAGAGTGATAGCGAAGCCGTTAATGACGTGAAAAGTACACTGGCCGGTTTATAAACAGGAAGTAACTTTAAAAAGAAAGCGCCCGATCACCGGGCGCTTTTTTTATGGTTTTTGGTATGCCTTTTTGATAAGAACACCTGATAGTGCCGACATGCCTCCCAGTAAACCACCTACAAATGCCGTCACCAATAATAAAACGATCCAATTGGGAAGTTGCATCAGCTTGGCCACACGCTCGGCAAGCATATTGTGGTTAGGCAGGGATTGAATCAATGCCAATATAGTCCAGGCAACAAATATTGCCCCGAAACCCGCCATGAAGGCTTTGCCTGGTTTGTTGCCAATATAGTAGGCTGTGCCGAAAGCGATCAATGCGATGGTCCACCAGGGAAGAAAATAGCTGCTTACTATGCTAAGAACCAGTATGATTAGGAACAACATTTATTTATTTTTTAAAATTAAAGATGATTTAATACGGGTAGATCTTTCATCAGCAGATTGAAGGAAAAGCAGTTCATCAAGTTTGCCATTTTTCCAGGTTTCAAACATGTCGCTATAGTAAAAACTACCGGGGTTACCTGATTCTCCTCCCGGGAAAACGCCATAACCTTTAACTTTTGGGCCTAATTGCACTACCATACGCCATGATGGGCCGGTATTGCCGCGAAGTGCATTTATTACATTGGCATTGCCACCTGCTGAAAATTTACCAGTACCAAAACCAGGTAGGTTTGCAAGGTGATTTATATAGGTTTCTTTAACTGTGCCCCATTGCCAGTTGCTGCCTGGTTTTCCGTTGGTTTTTACCAGCGCATCAACCGCTGCCGTAAATGCTTTAAATACAATATCTGAACACGTTTCGCGGTAAGCCGTTTTGGTATTATCAAACCATTTAGAATTAGGCTGGGTTATGAGTAATCGTGCCGTTTGATCAAAAGATGGGTAAGTTAAAACAATGTCTGTTCTGCCAAATTTATCGCTCCAGGTAAGTTTAAAAAAGTTTTGCCACCAGCTATCGAAAATACTGGCGCCTTCAGCATCAGCATCATAATCTTTATTCCATTTTTTAACAAGTTCGAGCGCCGTAACCTGATCCTTATTTAATTTCGAAGGGTCGATATATTTGAGCATCGCAGGTAATACATCTCTGGCTAAGGTGCTATAATTATCCGTTTGCATCCGGCGGATACTGTCAACCGTTGCCTGGTGCATATTAGACAGTTTGCTGTTGATACGACTGGCGCGGTAATATTGCTCATATCGCCAGTTGATATAATAGGGATAGGTAGGATCGGTCAATGATTGATTGGCCGAACTCACAAAACCCCGGGGAGGGTTTTTTACAGTTGGATTCTGATCAGCAGGTATCCATCCCTGCCAGTTATTCGCCGGGTCGCTGCCGTCCATGATAAACTTGCCCTGGTCGCGGAATTTCAAGGGGAATTTACCATTAGGTGTTATGGCAATGTCTTTTTCGTTGTCGGCAAATATGAAATTTTGGGCAGGCGCAGTAAAATAAGTTAGTGCCTTTCGGTAGTCACCATAATTCTTTGCGCGGTTCAGTAGAAAAAATGTTTGAAAATCATCCGATTCATCATGCGCAATCCAGCGCAGGGCATCACCGACCGGAATATTATTCCGTTCCTCCGGCCTTTGCCCGGGATTGTCATATACTACCGGGCCATGTATCGTATAAATCACGCTATCATAAACGGTTTGCTGCCCTCTTACTTTTATTTCTTCTATTTTTCTTGTCGTTTTTGCCCATTTTTTATCGTACCAATACTCGTTTTTCGACCTATCCTTAAATTTTACCTGATACCAATCTTGTACATCGGCATCCACATTGGTTACTCCCCAGCTGATATTTTGATTATAGCCTATAATTACACAAGGCGCTCCGGGCAACGATACCCCATAAACGTTTACCGTTGGTGACGATAATTGAATCTGGTACCAGATCGAAGGAAAGGTAAGGTTAAGATGTGGGTCGTTGGCTAATATCGGATACCCATTGGCCGACCTGCTGCCGGCTATGGCCCAATTGTTACTACCTACACCGGGAGTAGGTTCTTTAGGCCTTACAGTATCCGTTATTTGCGCAATAAAGTCGGCTGAAGGTTTTGGAAGCGGTAAGGGTTTAAAATTCCAGGGTGTTCCTTCAGGTATGATGGGGTCTTCGCGAAAAGGATAATCAGGAAACAAGTCTTTTACGGTTTTGCTGCCAAAAACCTTTAAATTATTGGTCATGCCAAAATCGTCGGTGCCCCAGGCAAGGGTTTCCGACATATTTTTCAGCAGGTAGGCACAATTGATATACTCCCATTTTTCAGGAGCATAATCCAGTAATTTAAATTCTATCGGATAGTCTTTTTTAGCCAGGTGACTGATATAACTATTAACCCCATCGCTATAGGCTTCGATCATCATTTTAATGGGTGGATCTTTCATCAGGCCTTTGAGCGTATTGTTTGCCCCAAAAGTCATTCCGATACGACGATGATATCTGTCAACTGCCAGCGCTTTTGGTCCAACAACTTCTGAAAGTCTGCCGGCGGCAGCCCGGGTTTGAATATCTAATTGCCAAAGGCGGTCCTTTGCGGTTACGTAACCCTGAGCATAGTACAGATCGTGATCGTTATTGGCGAATATGTGAGGAATTCGTCGCTCGTCGTATCGGATAGTTACCTTGTCATGCAGACCCTCTAAATGAAGTTCTTCATCACCTGATACATCCAAACTTTCAGCATTCTGCCAGAAACCTGTCGATGGGTTAAGAAATTTGCCGATAGGTGGTATGTCACCAAACTTGGTTTGAAGGGCCCAGACAAATAAAAGAGTCAGGACAAATACCAGAGAAGCTAAAAATTTCATTTGATTATATTGGCTTGGACCAATATAGATAAAAACGAAATCAGGTTAGTTTCGAAATCTGAAATTTAACACAATATTAATTATTGGCCGAGGCGCAATACAAGTTTAAATCTGTTGCTACCGAAGCTAGCGGTGTCGGCTTTATAGATATTAAATGCATAAGCTGGATACAGGCGCAAATTCAGGGAGTCTTTTCTGTAGCCATCTTTCAACCATATCGCATAAGCTGCAGGTACTGCATCAATTGCTTGTAATGATAATGAATAGATACCATCAGTTTTTGCCGAAACTTTTAAACCTATTGTTGTGCCTGTAGCTTTTAATGGCTCGGCGTTTATGGCAAGTGGAATATTATTGGATGATAGACTTGAAAGACTTACGGCACCAAATCCCTGTAAAGATGGAGCATCTTCTCCGGGAACATATAATGCACTTGCAGAAGGACTGAAATTGATTAGAATGCCATCGGTATTGATAGAGTCTTTGGCCAGTCTGAAGCGCAGGTATCCATTCACATTATTAAGGGCTGCGGTATTATCAACGGTACCGGTTTGTGGCGCCGGTGAATTTACAGACGATAGTGTTGAAACTGTAGTTTGGGTGGTTGATGGATTTACTGCATCCTTGGTACATGATGTAAACAGGATACTCAACAACAATAGGGCGGCGCAAATTTCTCTTTTCATGACGTTCCGTACAAAATGCCATTGCAGGCATATATGGTTTTTAAACAATAGTTTATACGGGAGCAATTGAAATAGGTTTATACTATTTACTCACATTAAAAAAGCAGCAAAATTTTCCATAAGA
>CAISPD010000084.1 GCA_903887275.1 uncultured Mucilaginibacter sp. | reverse complement strand
TATCGGCGGCGGCTTCGGTCATCTTACCAATAGCTTTGATTAACCCTTCGGCATCGATATACTTCTTGGCAACTGCTTCAAGTACGGCTGGAAGAACAGTTTTAGTAATGGATGCACCTTTTTTCAAAAGCTTTTTAAATGTCGTATCGTCGCTTTTTTGTGTTAAGGTTTTAAGCTCCGACAGAATCGCCACTAAGGGATTACTCTCAAAATCATTTTCCCAGGCATTAAAGTAAAGGGTTTTAAAATCGTTATTGTTTAAATGCTGTTGCCACATTTTAATGAAGGTGGTTTTGCCTGTACCCCACTCGTTGTTAATAGCCAAAACGAAACCATCAGCATAAGAATTTACAATACCTGTCAGCGCTTCCGCGTATTTTTTTCTTTCCAACTTGCAATTTGCAAACGGGTTATCGGCAGGTATTTCAACGTCTTGATGCCTTATTTTCACGCTGGTATTTCTTTTTCTTTTAATTCACCCTTAAACGCCTTCTCCAATATGCTTTTTTTCAAATCATCCAAAGCGCTCAATTTTTGCTGATATTTTTCTTCAAGTTTTTTGGTTTCTACTGAAAGTGTATCAAGTTGTCGGACTATTCTTACCTGTTGCTTTTTATCAGTTGGAAATGCCACAGTTAGGTTTTCCCATTTTGATTTATTAATAATTGGTAATGTTGCTTGTGATGAAGCATGAATAATTTTATTAAAAAAATCATCTGTAGTTAAAGCGTAGTAAAAATATCTTGGCTCATATCCATGGTTAGGTGTTAACGCATTTATTTGTTGATTAGAAGTAACAGCAATTGGAGTAAATGCCGTTTTGCCAATCGTTGCGCCAATGCAAACCATTAAAATTGAATTGGCGCTAAAAACACGTGCAAATTTCAACCCCTTTTCACTCAATCCGCTATCTTCCGAGTCAATAGTGCCATCGGTTTTAAAGTGTGCTGGCTTAACAAATGGGAGATAACTCCCGTAATTGTCAGGTTCAACGGTTGGTGGAGTATTACCAGTTTGCGTTTTTCCTATTTCTATTAGTTTTTTTTCAACCCATCCTTCACCCTTGTTTGATAAGACGCTATTCAACTCACTTTGAAAAAGCTCTTTCGCATTTTGTAGGTTGCGTTCAACATTGGCTTTGGCTTGGTCAATAGCGGCAAAGGCTTCATCTAAAATAGCGACCGTGCGTTGTTGTGCTAAACGATTAGGGCAAGGGAGTGTAATAGTTTTAAGAATCTGAACAGAAGCTACATTTTTTATAGCAGCACCTTTTGAATGCTCCGAAATTTTTAAATCAAAATCTTCGCTACCCATCCAATATTTTAAATATTCGATATTAAGTTCAGGTTTGGGAGTTAGCTTTAAAAGTGCTTGATTTATTATTCCTCTTTTTAATCCATTAGGCACAATTGCTACTTTGCCCATCGTACCCGAGCAACTCATAATCAGGTCACCCGGTAGCAGTTCAAAACGTTTCATCTCTTTAAACTTACCGTCAGAAATGAAATAACGAATGTCACTAAACTGATTGTAAATAGCATGTTGTTGTTCATAAACAGCAAATCCGTCATTAATAAAACATTCTTTCTTTAAACTGCCGCCAAATGGCCCCCTTACAAACACGCAAAGCTCCCCCAGTTTTTTTGTTGGCCACGCTTCATTCATAATAATTCTTTTATGGCTTGTAGGATGTCATTAGTCTCAGTGTCCAATGCCTGTATTTCCTCTAATATGTCCTGTGGGCTTCTTAAAGCTTCTTCCTCAGGCTTGTTCGGGTTCTTTACACTCAGGTCGTAATTGTGTGTCTGTATATCGGCAATTTTAATGCGCCAACTTTTTTCACTTTCAGGTTTTGTTTTTTGCAGCGTAGTAAACTCGACCATATCCGCGTCGTTAAGTGAATTGGTTTTACCCATATTCCTGCCCGGTTCCAGTTGGTAATACCAGATGCTTTGGGTGGGTTCTCCTTTAGCAAAAAATAATACTACCGTTTTAACACCTGCACCCAAGAACGTACCGCCCGGCATATCCAGTACGGTATGCAGGTTACAGCTTTCCAGTAGCAATTTTCGCAAAGAGACAGCAGCGTTATCAGCATTACTTAAAAATGTGTTCTTAATAACGATGGCTGCCCTGCCCCCTGCTTTTAATGATTTAATAAAGTGCTGTAAGAATAGGAAGGCGGTTTCCCCGGTCTTAATATCAAAGTTCTGCTGCACCTCTGGTCTTTCCTTGCCGCCAAACGGTGGGTTAGCCAATATCACGTTGTACCTGTCCTTTTCCTGTATATCCCGTATGTTTTCACTAAGGGTATTGGTATGGATAATATTAGGGGCTTCAATACCATGTAATATCATATTCATTACACCAATCACATAAGCCAGGTTCTTTTTCTCCTTGCCATAAAAGGTACTTTCCTGCAACGTCTTTAGGTCGCTTGTGCTCAACTTTTCGCGGTCGCGCATTAGGTATTCAAAGGCCTCACATAAAAACCCCGCAGAACCAACCGCACCGTCATAAATGCGTTCGCCAATCTTCGGCGCTATTACCTCAATCATCGCACGGATAAGCGGTCTTGGAGTGTAATATTGCCCGCCGTTGCGCCCTGCATTACCCATGTTCTTTATCTTGGTTTCATACAGGTGGCTTAGTTCGTGTTTGTCGGTAGTGCTCCTAAATGGTAGTTCATCTGCCAGTTCAATAATCTCGCGCAGGTTGTACCCGCTTTGTATCTTATTTTTTAGCTCGCTAAAAATCTCGCCTATTTTATATTCAATGGTCTGTGCATTGTCTGCCCGTTGTTTAAAGCCCGCGAGGTAGGGGAAAAGCTTTAAGTCGACAAACTGCACCAAGTCGGGTCCGGTCATCGCCTTGTGGTGGTCAAGCTTGCCATCAGGTGTTTTTGGCATCGCCCATACAGGCCAACGGTATTCCTCGTCAATAATGTATTTGTATTCTTTGCCCTGCAATTCTGCATGGTCGGCTTTGTCCTGTTCCAAATCATCCAGATAACGCAGGAACATCACCCACGACGTCTGCCCGATATAATCCAATTCACTATCCGCACCCGAATCTTTATACAGGATGTCATCGATATTCTTAAAAGTTTGTTCAAACATTATGGAGGTATAATTTTATTTAAGGTTTGGTAACATCAAGCCCGATGTTTCAAGATGTAAATTTACGAAAAGAATTTTGATCGTAAAACACCTGTAAGGTGCTATGCAAGTTGTGATTTTTGCAAAGTGGGTTACCTAAATTACGCCAAACTGGCACGACTATACAGCACCGGCCAACGGGCAGTGTACTCCTGCCTACCGCTTTCCCAGATATGAAGTTTTATTCATTTCATTATATTTCGAACCTTTTCCTAAGCCCTGATCATCAGTGCTAAATATCCTAAACCAGTACCGAAAAAAAGGGCTGCTACCTTACGAACCTTGCTGTTGCCTATTGTGCAGACTTA
>CAISPD010000083.1 GCA_903887275.1 uncultured Mucilaginibacter sp. | reverse complement strand
TAATTGACGTGGATAGAAAAATAGAAAAGAAAGCATGGAATACTAAACGCATCCTGATTGTTACAGGGATTGCGGCGCTAACATTATTGATCGGTTACGTGATCTTTACCGGGCTTACAGGTAAAAGCAAATATAATGTACCGGTTGAACGTATCACCATAAGTGAAATTAGCAAAGGGCCCTTCTCGGAATTTATTCCTGTTAACGGCGTTGTTATGCCGCAGATCACCTTTTATATAGATGCTGTTCAAGGTGGAACTGTTGTACAAAAATTTGTTGAAGACGGAGCCAAACTAAAAAAAGGCGACCCGATTGTGAAATTATCCAATACGGATGTGGAGCTAAATCTTGCTAATTCGGAAACACAACTATATAACCTGCAGACGCAGATGCAGATATCAAAAAATAATGCTGCCCAAAATACCGTAGGTAAGTTACAGGCCATGGCCGATGTTGAAAGCAGTTTTAAAGATGCTGAAAGGGTCTATAATCTCGATAAAAAACTCTTTGCTCAAAAAGCCATTGGCTTACAGGAATACCAGATTGCAGAGAATACTTATAATTTTCAGTTACGAAAGAAAAAGCTAACTAAAGAGATATTGCGTCAGGATAGTTTGTTGACCAAAGTACAGGACGAGCAGGCTAAGGAGCAATATGTGCAAATGAAAAATGCGCTTAACCTGATGCGCAAGGAAGTAGCAGATCTAACAGTAAAAGCAACGATTGATGGACAGTTAACGTCGCTTGATGCAGAAGTTGGCCAGACAAAAAACAGGGGCGACCACCTGGCGCAGATCGATGGTTTTGACGGATTGAAGGTACGGGCACTGATAGACGACCATTATATTTCGCGCGTTGTACCCGGCATGACTGCCTATTATCCTACCGAAAACAAGTCTTACAAAATGCTTGTTAAAAAAGTTTATGTACAGGTGACCAATGGTCAGTTTCAGGTTGATCTGAAGTTTATTGGTGATACGCCTCCGGGTTTGCGTAAAGGTCAGACTTTGCAGATCAGGTTGGTTTTCAGTGACGAACAGCCCGCAGTATTATTGCCAAAAGGCGGCTTTTTTCAGGAAACCGGTGGTAACTGGATATTTAAGGTGAGCGAAGATGGTAAAACGGCTTACCGCGTTGATATTCAACTGAACAGACAAAATCCGGATTATTATGAGGTGATACGCGGCTTGAAGCCCGGTGATAAAGTAATCACTTCGGGTTATGACAATTATAAAGATATCCAGGAGCTGATATTGACAAAATAGGCCTGGTAGCAATTGAAAAAAATTAAAAAAAGGTTATACAGATTATATAAAATCAGATCCTTGCTTTGAAGCGGATCGGGGAGACACAAATGATAAAGATCACTGACTTAGAAAAGTACTATCGCACCGAAGAGGTGGAGACCATCGCATTGAATAAATTATCCATCGAGGTAAAAACAGGCGAATTCGTGGCGATCATGGGGCCATCGGGTTGCGGTAAATCAACCTTACTGAATATTTTAGGTATGCTCGACGACCCTGATGGTGGTAGCTATGTGTTCAACGGTGTAGAAGTAGCGCATTTTAACGAGCGTAAACGTGCCGATCTGCGTAAGCATAATATCGGTTTCGTTTTCCAGAGTTTTAACCTGATTGATGAGCTTACCGTATTCGAAAATGTAGAGCTGCCATTGATCTATACAGGGATACCCAGTGCAGAACGTGTAAAACGTGTAGAAGAAGTGCTGGATAAAATGCAGATCATGCACCGCCGCAATCATTATCCGCAGCAATTATCGGGCGGTCAGCAGCAGCGTGTTGCTATAGCAAGGGCGGTTGTAAACAAGCCCAAACTGATTTTAGCAGATGAGCCCACCGGTAACCTCGATAGCAGCAACGGCAATGAAGTGATGGAACTGCTCACCGACCTGAACGAGCAGGGTACAACCATTATTATGGTTACGCACTCTGAGCATGATGCACGTTACAGTCACCGTATCATTCGCCTATTGGATGGCCAAACTGTAGTTGAAAATATAATGATCTGATAGTGAGATCATAATTACATCAGGTATAGTTAATAATAGTTTAGTTAATGTGTCTCGCTAAGCCCTCCCCATTTAAGGGAGGAGCTTAGATAGGGAGGGTTTATTAAAAAATTTGCCTGAAATGATCAAAAATTATATTAAAACCGCCTGGCGGAATATTTCGAAAGATTTCTCTTACAGTATG
>CAISPD010000082.1 GCA_903887275.1 uncultured Mucilaginibacter sp. | reverse complement strand
TGGCTTTTTTGAGAAACAAATATTGCTAACTATAGCAGATGATTTTATCTTGCGCCATCTTCCTTGCGCTAAGATAGGTTAAAATTACTTTCTCTACCCAATTGTCATCTTTTCGTAATCCCTCTTCAGTATTTGAAATGCGATAAATTAACCCTACCTTTGCGCCCGATTTGGCGATGTAGCCAGATACGTTATTTAAATTCATGAACCCATTTATTCAACTGGGAATCCGTCATGATATTGTTAATGCCATCTCTGAGTTAGGGTTCGAAAACCCTACACCAATCCAGGAACAGTCAATTCCGGTATTGTTAACAGGCAGCAACGATTTTGTCGGATTAGCCCAAACCGGGACCGGCAAGACTGCTGCTTTTGGACTTCCATTACTGGAACTACTTGATTTCGAAGAAAATCATCCGCAGGCTCTTATTTTGTGCCCTACCCGCGAACTTTGTTTACAGATCACCAATGATCTGAAAAATTATGCTAAAAACATGCGCAACGTACATGTTGTTGCTGTTTATGGCGGCGCAAGCATTTCGGATCAGTTACACCAGATCCGTCGCGGTGTGCAAATTGTAGTGGCAACACCAGGCCGTATGCTCGATATTATAAACCGCGGCGCTATTAATTTTGGCGGCGTAAAGTTTGTTGTGCTCGACGAAGCCGATGAGATGCTCAATATGGGCTTCCAGGAAGACATTGACAGTATTTTGTCTACCACCCCCGAAGATAAAAAAACATGGCTGTTTTCGGCCACTATGCCTTCTGAAGTAAGAAGGATCGCCAAAAAATACATGGAAGATCCTTATGAGCTTACCATGGGCACAAAAAATACCGGGAACGAAAATATCGAGCACGAATACTATGTGGTACGTGCCCGCGATAAATACGCTGCCTTTAAACGTATTGTTGATTTTAATCCCGAGATCTTCGGTATCGTATTTTGCCGTACCAAGATCGAAACTCAGGAAATTGCTGAATCTTTGATCAAAGACGGTTATAATGCCGATTCGCTGCATGGCGATTTATCACAGCAACAACGCGATAAGGTAATGAAACGTTACCGCGACCGTAGTTTGCAATTGCTGATAGCTACCGACGTGGCAGCCCGTGGTATCGACGTGAACGACGTTACGCACGTAATCAATTATTCACTACCCGACGAAATTGAGAACTACACCCATCGAAGCGGCCGTACAGCGCGTGCGGGTAAAACCGGTGTATCGATCTCGATCATCAATGGTAAGGAATTGGGTAAGATCCGTCAGATAGAAAAAACTTTAGGTAAACGTTTTGTTAAAGCCGAAATACCAACTGGTTTTGATGTGGTTGAAAAGCAATTATTTGCACTGATACACAAAGTGCATAACGTTGAAGTGAATGAGAAACAAATTGAACAGTACCTTCCACGCATCATGGATGAGTTTAAGGAACTGAGCAAAGAAGATATCATCAAACGTTTTGCTTCCCTTGAGTTTAACAGCTTCCTTGATTATTACAAAAATGCACCTGACCTGAATGCAGCTGCAGACGAACGTCCACGTGCTGAAGGCGATCGCGGCGGCGATCGTTTCAATCGTACAGGTATGCGTGCTGATTTTACCCGCTTGTTCATCAACTTAGGTTCGGTTGACGGCTTTACCCGCGGCGATCTGCTAGGATATATCTGCAATACCACCAAAATAGCTGGTAAAACTGTAGGTAAAATTGACGTGAAGGGTGTTTACTCTTTCTTCGAAGTAGCAAATGAAGATGTACAGAAAGTGCAATCGGGCTTTAAGGGTGCCGATTTTCAGGGACGCGAAGTTAGGATAGAGATTTCAGGAGAAGGCAGCAGCGAAAGTCGCAGTGGTGGCACTTCCAATAGCTATAAGAAACGCGAAGGCGGCGAACGCAGAGAAGGTGGTTTCCGCAATGGCTCAGGCTATGGCGGTGGCAACCGTGAAGGAGGAAAAAGAGAAGGCGGAAGCAGAGAACGATCAGGCGGCAATAGCGGCGGTGGTTTCCGCGACTTTTCAGGTAAACGCCGTGAAGATCGTGGCGAGCGCAGGAGGAAGTTTTGAGGTTAGGTATCAGATATCTATTACCAGATCACTAAAGATAGTTTAGTTTAGTTTGAAAAGCCCATCATCCTTGCGGATGAGGGCTTTTTTGTTGTTATAGACAGTAGCTTAAGTAGTTTAGGGCTAAGCTTACATTTTTTTGTCCATCAACTCCGATTATTTGAGGTAAACGCGGTGGCCTTTTTTGTTGATGATATAATAATGGGAATGCTCATTGATGTAAACGGTTTCGCCATTGGGGCCACATTTCCCTTCGTATTTTTTGTCGACTACCGCCGAAGCAGTATTGGCTGCTATATTGGCGGTTTTATGGCCGACTTTCTTTGCAGTATGACTGATTTTTTTTCCTAAGGTTGTATCCTGCTTTACGGTATCTGCCATGCCTTGCACAGCAAATAACATTGCCCCGGAAACCAGGGCAACTTTGATCAAATTTTTCATTGGTTTTAGTAGTTTATATAAAGTACTAACTCAATTGACCTGCCAAATGTTTCATTTCGAGGGAAGGATTCCGTTTTTCGTATAGGATGGCATAAACGGCATTGCATATAGGCATATGCACATGGTACTGTTTGTTTACCTGGTGCAGGCAGTTGACAGCATAATAACCTTCAGCTATCATGTTCATCTCCAACTGTGCCGATTTAACGGTATAGCCCTTGCCGATCATGTTACCGAAGGTACGGTTACGGCTAAAGTTGGAGTAGGCTGTTACCAATAAGTCGCCCAGATAGGCTGATTCCTTGATATCCCGGTCTATAGGGTGTACTGCAGCAACAAAGCGTTCCAGTTCGCGGATCGCATTGGATATTAATACCGATTGAAAATTATCGCCATAGCCAACTCCGTGGCAGATGCCGCTGGCAATAGCATATACATTCTTAAGTACAGCGGCATATTCTGTACCCCATATATCGTCAGACACCGTAGTGTTGATATAGCGGGTATTGATCATTCCGGCAAATTCGGCGGCGAGTTCTGTATCTCCGGAGGCGATGGTAAGGTAAGACAGTTTCTCCAATGCAACCTCTTCCGCATGGCAGGGGCCGCTGATCACCATAAAATCGTCAAAAGAAACACCGTAGTGTTTATTGATGAATTCGCCGATGATCATGTTTTCGTCGGGTACAATGCCTTTGATGGCTGAAACAACCTTTTTGCCAACAAAATCATCGCTGCTAATGCCACTAAGCGCCTCTTTAAGAAATGCTGCTGGCACATTGAGCAAGATGATATCGGCTTCGCCGATCAGGGAACGCAGGTTGGTTGATATATTTTGAGGAGGTACCTTGATCTCGATCGAACTCAGGTAATTTGGATTGTGCCCAAACTGCCTGATATGGTCGGCTGCAGTTTCGCTGCGCATCCACCAGTAAATTTCTTTCTTTACAGGGTTGTCGCTTAGCATTTTAATATTCGCCGTATCCCAGCTGCCACCGCCAACAACCAATATCCTGTTTTTACCGATCATAGTATTTTAAAGCCATTGCACGCTGCGAATTTATACAAATTAAAAAGGCCTATGCAAATGCACAGGCCTTTTCTTAAAAACACTTTCGATCAATTATTTATTTTCACTGATAAATAGCTTGCTTTTATCTACTTTTTCTACTTCCATTTTGTCGGCCAGAGTTTTGGTTATGGCGCCATATGGAGCTGATACTACTTCGTCGCCGGCTTTCAGACCAGATTTGATCTGTATGTAACTGTCGTCCTGGATACCAGTAGTTACCAATACCTGTTTAACTTTGCCAGCATTGTACACAAACACATATTCTTTGTTTACAGTCGTGGCCTTTGCTTTCGTGTTGTCTGTATTATCGCTCTTGGGCGCTCCACTATCCGGTTTTTTATCCTCGCGGGTTGTAACGGCCTGAATCGGTACGGCCAATGAACTGGCATGGTTCGTATTGATATCAACCGTAGCAGTTAATCCCGGACGGAATGGGGATGGATTGCTTACGCTTTTATCCAGTAAAGCCTGGTATGATTTAGGGTCGAGTCTAACTTTTACGGTAAAGTTGGTTACCTGGTCGGCCGTATTACCTACAACGTTTGCAGCGCTACCTATTTCAATTACGGTACCGGTAAATATTTTGCCGGTAAATGCGTCAACTTCAACTTTAGATGAGTCGCCCAATTTGATGCGATTGATATCATTTTCGTTTACGTCAACAGTAGCATCTAATTGGTTAAGATCAGAAATGGTCATGATCTCGGTACCGGCAAACTGCTGGGTACCCAGTACGCGTTCGCCTTTTTGAATTGATAGTTTTGATATAACGCCATCAACCGGGGAATAGATGGTAGTTTTATTCAAAGTGGCTTCTGATTCTTTTACGGAAGCAGCAGTTTGAGCCAGACCGTAATTGGTTGCAATTACATTTTGTTTAGCGGCTTCCAGCGATGCCTTTGCGCCATCATAATTTGCTTTGGCAGCGTCAAACTCAGCCGCGGTCAATACTTTTTTATCGAAAAGTACTTTATCGCGCTTGTAGATCGCTTCGATATTGGCAAATGAAGCTTCTGATTGTTTCAGCATTTGCTGTGAATTGGCCAGATTTGCCTTCTGCGAATTGTAAGCAGCCTGCGAACGTTCGTAGTCGGATTTCAAAATGTCTGGTCTGATGCGGCAAAGCAATTGCCCTTTGGTAACCACATCGCCTTCTTTCACCGGCAGGTCAACAACCTCACCCGAAACTTCCGGACTGATCTTTACCTCTACGTGTGCTTTGATCTTACCGCTGGCCGATACCGTTTCATTGATGGTTCGATCTGTAGCTTTTTCGGTTGCAACCTGAGTTTTTTGTTGCTTACCGATCACCCCGCTTAGTTTTAAGGCAACCAGCAGCACAACCAGTGCTACAAGAATGATCAGGATATATTTAGTAGTCTTTCCCATTTTATTAAAGTATAAATTCTAATTGCTATTTTTT
>CAISPD010000081.1 GCA_903887275.1 uncultured Mucilaginibacter sp. | reverse complement strand
GCATACCGGCCAGTTTGGCTACATGGATACCGAAACTATGTTCGCTGCCTCCGGGAACCAATTTGCGCAGGAAGATGATCTGGTGCCCTATTTCTTTCACCGTAACATTAAAGTTTTTGATACGTGGATGCGAGTTACTCAACTCATTCAATTCGTGGTAATGGGTGGCAAAAAGTGTTTTAGCTCTTGCTGTGGGATGATTATGCAAAAATTCGGCAATAGACCAGGCGATTGAAATGCCATCATACGTGGAGGTACCGCGACCGATCTCGTCCAATAAGATCAGACTGCGGTCTGACAGGTTATTGAGGATACTGGCTGTTTCGTTCATTTCAACCATAAAAGTTGATTCGCCGGCGGATAGATTATCTGATGCCCCTACCCTGGTAAAAATCTTGTCGACCAGGCCAATAGATACTGATTTTGCAGGCACAAAACAGCCCATTTGGGCCATCAATACAATGAGGCCGGTTTGGCGCAGCAAAGCAGATTTACCAGCCATATTAGGACCAGTAATGATAATGATCTGCTGCGATTCGCTGTCAAGGTATACGTCATTGGTGATATATTCTTCGCCGGGTGGCAGGTTTTTTTCTATTACCGGATGGCGCCCGCCTTTAATATCTATGATCCGGCTGTCATTGATCCCGGGCCGGACATAATAATTTTTGATAGATATAGTAGCAAAGTTCAGCAACACATCCAGTCGCGCTATCAGCTGCGCATTCAGTTGTATCGGTTTGATATATTCAGCCAGCGAATAAAGCAGGTCGTTGTAGAGTTGGGTCTCCAGGGCCAGGATCTTTTCTTCGGCACCCAATATCTGCTCCTCGTATTCTTTGAGTTCGGGTGTAATGTAACGCTCGGCATTTACCAGGGTTTGTTTGCGAATCCAGTCGGATGGCACTTTTTCGCGGTGCGAGTGGGTCACTTCCAGGTAATAGCCAAAAACATTGTTAAAAGCCACCTTCAGGCTAGGTATTCCGGTTTGTTCAGCTTCACGTTTTTGTATCTCCAGCAAATAACCTTTTCCGCCAAATGCTATCTTCCGCAAACGGTCAAGTTCATCATTAACCCCGGTATTGATCACCGAGCCTTTAACCAGCATTACCGGCGGTTCGGGCTGCAATTCGCTTTCAATTTTTGCACTAATGGTGCTGCAGGGATTCAATTGTTCACCTATGGCACGCAAAGGTTCGCTTTCGGCATCCAAACACTGCTGCCTGATGGTTTCTATTGCCTTCAAAGCCCGTTTCAACTGCACTACTTCACGGGGGTTGGCCCGTTGGAGACCTATTTTTGAAATCAGGCGTTCAAGGTCGCCAATATGTGCTATGTTTTGTTTCAAGGCTTCACGCAGATCATTCTGGCCGATCAAATATTCCACCACGCCAAGCCGGTCGTTGATGGGTTTCAATTCCTTGAGCGGCATTACGATCCATCGTCTTAGCAAACGTGCGCCCATTGGCGAGGAGGTTTGATCGAGCACATCAACCAGCGTGGTGGCATGTTCGTTTGAGGAACCAATAAGCTCCAGGTTTCTCACGCTATAACGGTCGAGCCAGAGATAGCGTCCCTCCTCAATGCGGCTAATTGACGAGATATGCTGCAAATTGCGGTGCTCAGTCTCATTCAGGTAATGCAAAGCAACACCTGCGGCAACAACCCCGAGGGTCAACCTTTCAATACCAAACCCTTTCAATGATTTAACACCAAAATGCTTTAGCAGGCTTTCCTGGGCATAATCGCCGGTGTAGGGCCAATCGTCGAGCTTATAGGTATAATACCGGTCGCCAAAGGCATCCTTGTATTCTGCATGCTTTGTTTTTGGATAAATAACCTCACTGGGATTAAATCCCTGCAGTAGTTTATCGATATACTCCGCACTGCCCTGCGCTGTCAAAAACTCTCCGGTAGAGATATCAATAAAAGCAACGCCTATGCTGCTCTTGTCAAAATAAAGCGAAGCCAGGTAATTATTGCTCTTTTGATGCAGGATATTATCGCTGATGGCAACACCTGGTGTAACCAGTTCGGTTACCCCGCGTTTAACAATTGTTTTGGTTGTTTTGGGATCCTCCAGCTGATCACATATAGCTACCCGCTGCCCGGCGCGCACTAACTTTGGCAAATAGGTCTCGAGCGAATGATGCGGAAAACCAGCCAGTTCGATGTGGGTAGCAGCTCCGTTTGCACGCCTCGTCAATACGATACCTAATATACCCGAGGCTTTTATTGCATCCTCTCCAAAGGTTTCATAAAAATCACCCACACGAAATAACAACAACGCACCCGGGTATTTGGCTTTTACCTGGTTATACTGCTGCATTAAGGGCGTCTCTTTTGTCTCTTTAGCCAAGGCTGTGTTTTTAATAATCAGCTAATTTAGATTATTGCCTTTTGTTTATCGGGATTGTTGAAAAGTTGGGGGTGGTTGATAAGTTGGGCATTTGCTGCGCGTCATTTGGGCATTGGGCATTGGACTATTTGAAAAAAGACTATGGACTATCGAACATGGACTATCGACCAAATAATCATTTCACCTTCTTAGCCTCATGCTCGCCATTCTGGTATAAAATGGCTTTGACAACCTGGCCTTTTTCATCTTTAAAAAATTCCATTTTGGCATCAGCTACTTTGAGGAAAAATTTGGTTTGCGATTCGGGGAACAGCTCAAAACGGTCTTGCCCGGTGGCTTGACCGTACAGGTGGCTGCCTTCGCGGGTCACTGTAATAGAAAAACCGGGTACAAGTTCATATTCGCCGCAATAGCTTTGTAAAACATTATCCGCTACCGTTGTTGTTGCTAACACTTTCGACCTGTATAGCCCTTTAAATCCATACACCCTGGCAATTGCATTTTCTATTTCACCGATAATCTGACCATTGTCTGAGTTGACCATGATCACCAATCCATTGCCACCCTCCAGGCTTCCTACGTAATCGGCTCTGAAGCCTTCGTTGGCTCCACTATGGGAAAAATATTTAGTTCCATCCAGGTCGATCACAAATACCCCCAGTGCGGCAACCTTATCCATATAAGGTGTTAGCCTAAGCTTTGTAGTTTGCTGGTTAAGTACTTTTGCCGATCTGCCTTCATTAGCCAGTTGGGTTTCGATAATGTATTTGGAAAGATCGGTTGGGTTGGTCCACAAACCCGCGGCGGCTTGCTCGGGATAGGCATTGAACTTGCCTTTCAGTTGCTTGCCATCAGCGCGATAGGCAGCAGATAGCTGGTTCTGCGCTTTAGCGACTGGCGGTTGCTGGTAGGTGCTGCTTGTCATGCCAAGGGGTTTCAACACATTATCGTACATATATTTATCATAAGGCTGATGCGTTATATCTGTCACGATCTGCTGAGAAATGGTTACGCCACCGCCCGAATACTCAAATTTTAAGCCCGGTTCATACATGGAACGTACCGGTGCTGAGTTTACCGGCTTTTTCCCGTCGAGGACCTGTTGAATAGTGGGAAGCGAGCTGCCGGGTTCATAACCTTCAAAACCATGCACGGTTAATCCACCTGTATGGCTCAGCAGGTTGGCTGTATTTATCTTTTTACCTTTTGATAACGAATCGTAAGGGAATTTCCAGTTGTTTAAATAGGTATTAATATCGGCATAAAGGTCCAGTTTCTTGTCCTGCACCAGTTTTAATACCCCCATGGCGTTCAATGATTTGCTGATCGAAGCTGCCTGGAAAAGCGTTTGAGTACTAACTGGTATTTTCAGACTATCGTTAGCCCATCCATAACCTTTAGCCCAGGCTAGTTTGTAGTTGCTAATTACTGCAATACTTAGTCCGTTGATATGATAGAATTGCATACGCTCGGCCAGGGTCCAGGGCTTTTGTCCTTCAGTATGCGAAGGACCTTCGAGGCTATTTTCAACTTCTTTTATTTTTGCACTATCTATTGTTTGAGCCCGGCTTCCCAACGAAATAAACAAAACAAAACATAGGATGATCTGTACAAATAGATTTTTCATGATCGTGGTTTTTGGATAAGCTTGTACAAGATACCCCAATTGGATCAAATTTTTAAAAAAACCATAAAGCGCTTTCAGCAAGCTTTATCCTACATTACAGGGCCAACTCCCAATATTGTAAAAAAAAGGCACGACTTACGTCATGCCTTTCAAATATTTAAAAAGATATATTAATTAGAGGTAAACACCTTCACATAGTCTACCGAAAGCGTACCTGTTTTAATATTAGCTGGGTTTAGCGTAGGATAATAAAGACCTCCTACTGGTAAACTAAAGGAAATATGTTGAGGTTTTCCAAACAAATCAGGTATATGGTCCCCAACAGTTTTTGTTTCAACCAGACTGCCATCTATATAGGAGGTCAGCGTATTTTTCGACCATTCAAGTACAAAAACGTGATAACACTCTGAGAGATCTTCCGTTGTAGGATTAAGTAAAAAGGCATTTTTGACCGCATTTAAATGAGGCAACAAACCGTAAGCATAATCGGTCGAATACGCCTTAGGGTTATCACCCTGCACTTCGGCAACATCTATTTCGCCGCCCAGTGGCCATTCGCCATCTCCAAATCCCCAAACCAGACTGGTAAGTCCATAACCTGAGGCCACTTTAACGCGTGCCACTATTCGTACTTTAGCCGTTGATGAATTTGCTGCAAAAGTTTGCTGACTATACACCCAGCCCGAAGTATAATTAAATGCCTGAGAAGTGTCGTTACCCACGGTTTTGGGCCCGTTTACATTTTCCTGTTTTGCGTTTATTTGTAACACGCCATTATTAACAGCCACATTTCCGGGCTCGTAACATTGCAGTTCCTGAGTCAAACCGCCGTGTACAATATTCCAATTTGAAAGATCGCCATTAAATTCTTCATCGAACGACCTGGTCCACCCGTGATTGGTCAAAGCAGTATCGCCTTTGTCATAATCGCAAATCGCTGTGGCGGTATTTGGATTGACATTCCGAATTTTAGTATTAGTATTTGATCCGCTGGTATTATTGTTATCAACCTTTTTGCAGGCACTTAATCCGGCAAGCAATACTGTACCGATAAGGATAATTTTTGGAGTGTTAATTTTCATGTGCACGTTTTCTTTTTCTATCGACTTAGTTTCTACTAAAAAGATTAAATCAGCTTCGAATAAAAGCTTGACCCCTTTTACGAAATAAATCTCTAAAGGTTCGTTTTTATTTATATTGATTTCGGCTTTAGAAAAACAAACATCAGTCCAAAACGATTTCATTTAAAGTAAAACGCCTGTACTTTAAACGAAATCATTGCTGTAAGAGTTTAAAAATAGCTTTTAACTCAATTTTTAATGCACTTTTAATTTTTAATTAATTAGGTTTTTTTTAGCTTTTAGTGCTGCAAAAGTGTCAGAATTTCGATAAGTGCCCTGTTAACTGAGCAGATATTGGAAAAGATCAATCCTTATTTTGGAAAGGCGCTGGCCCAATGGCTGAGTATTTTTCACTTTGATATTCAAAGTACTTTTATTAATTTAGGGGCAACAATATAATAGCCATAAAACGGCCCGCGTTTGTCTTCTTATTGCTAAATACGCTAACATGGTTCAGAAAAAAGTGATTAACTATTTTACCAAAAGCGACTCGATTGTAAGGACGATCTGGGGCAAGGCTGATACCATATTGTTCATTTTTGCAGGGGCATCAGCAGAGTTTGCGCTCAACAGGGCTGTAGATTGGCTGTATTTTACCGGTAAGCTACCTGCTGATCCGCTTGGCCGCTTGTTCAGTACGGTGGCATACTCGCGGATGATACTTTTTGCCGATAACGAAACTGCACTACATTGTATCGACCAACTAATATCCATACACGAGCAGGTAGAAAGTAAGCGGGGCGAAAAAATACCAGCAGAAGCTTATCTGGAAGTTTTATACATGCTGGTCGATTATTCGATCCGGGCATATGAACTACTGGAGCGAAAGTTAGGCGAGCACGAAAAGCAGGAGGTTTTCCACGTTTTTAAACGCGTCGGCGATCGGATGGCCCTGGCAGGAATAGCTAAAAACTACCAGCAATACCTTTCAGGCAGGGCAAAACAACTGCAAGCTGGTATCTGCCAAAGCAAATATACTGCCGACCTTTTCAGTCAATATCAAAAGCATTTGGGTATCCCCCGTTTTTTGGTATTGAAACAAGCGCAATTACTGGTCGCCCCGGCAGAAGTTTCGCAAAAATTGCATTTGGACACGTTCAAATGGCTCAAACCTGTTTTGTACCTCTACAAACTATTTAGATTGCTAAAAATAGAGGGGCGGCTTAAAACGCTGCTCATGCCACCTGCCTACATCAAGCAAATAGCGGCACTGGATCAAAAACACCAATAACAGCTTAAAAGCTCAGGCCAATACCGAAGGTAGTTTGAATTTCCCTGATTGGAATATTGGTAACGTAACGGCCAATATTATCAGTTAAGCCATCAACGGTAATGTTAGGTCCTTTTGAGCTTATATAGCCTGATTTTATACCAATGGTCCAGGAATCGTCTAATTTAAAACGCAAACCTGCGCTTGCGCCATAACCCAATAATAAACCATGTCCGCGGCGCTCATAAAAATAATTGGCCTGCTTTGGAACACCTACCAATTCAACCACTGTTTCAGGCGTTGAAGTTACGTCGACAAGGCCACCAAAGGCACGAAGATCAAGGATGAATTTCCTGTAAGTAAATGAATATTGCGGGCCAACAAGCAAGTTCCAGTTGTGGAAACGGTCATAACCATTTACGGTTGTTTGGTCTGCTTTAAATGAAGCCGTATATCCCTGAGCCAGAATGTTGACATCATTGTAAGTCAATTTTCCCTGGTCCTGGAAAGAAAAGGTATAGCCAATAGCCAGTTTTTTAAATACATAAACTGCACCATCAAAGCCAAAGGTAACTCCCCTTTTTGCAAACCCAGCGTGATTATTGCTGTAATCAGTGCTTCCGTAATCGCCTTGCGGATTAGAGACTCCACCAGAAATAGTTAAATAACTTTTCAATTGGGCATGAACATCCAATGAAAATAAGAGAACAGAGAAAAATAGTATGATTATAAAAGATCGTTTCATATCCGAAAATGCAGAGTGCTATGGAATAATTAAATTATTGGTTATTAGAGAACAGATAATGTATTGCAGTAAATGCCCCCGAACTTATATTGTCGACAGTGGTAGAAACCACATTACCTGATCCATCATATACGGTAGCCCTCGAATAAAAATTAAAGGTGCCAGTGATTGTCTTTTTAACAGAATCAACTGCAGTTACAACTATTTGACCGCTGCCGGGCGCTACAACTCCCTGAGGTAAAAACACATAGTTGCCATTAGATAATTGCTGGGTATTGAACTGAGCTTTTACCTGATTGCCATCGATAGCGTAAGTTCCGAGCGGGAAGCCAGCCGTGCTTGGAGCATTTGGAATTTGTACTGAAAAAATCACCTGTTTCTGGTTGGCAGTACCAATACAGGTTAATGTTTTTGTAATTGCAGTTGGATCGAAGGTTACTACAGAGCTTACCGTATCCGGAGCCCAGGTAGAGCCATCAATATTTGCCTGAAATGCTGCAGTAGTATTGGCGGTAGCTGATATACTGTCTTTGTTGCAAGCTTGTATCATAAACACAGCAAAGGCAGATATGATTAATAATACTGGTAGTCGAAGTTTATTCATATATAAATTTATTTTTACAGATAACGTGATTTTGGAGCATTAATTATGAATTGCTGCGATTTACCTGTTTTTATTTACACCTGCTAATTCGCAACAAAAAAATTACTTTTTTTACGAATAAGAGAATTTTCAAGTCGAAAAATGGAAATTTTATTAACGTATTTAGGAAATCACCCGACTGCTCAGCGAATTTCTTATTCAAAGGAAACGCCGGTTTGTTCAACGCAAAAAGACTGGAACGGTCAAAAATTTCCGCCTTACGCGCCAGCGCTCAATTTCAAATCATACCACTAAAGGCGACTGACCGTACATTTTGATTTATAAATAAGCACAGCCTTAATCTCAGGTTAATTTTATTACCTCATACAAAATAAATAAGCCTATAGTAGAAAGCACATGCGAATTAAAATAAGTTGTAAGATGTTGCATATTTCTGTAATAGTGTAGATATTTATAGGACGAGTATCTTCCTATAAATACGCATAAAATAAAGGGTTCGCCTAAGTGATTTACTTAGGGCGTTTCCGCCGCCTTTACCTGTTAACATAATAGAATCGAGTTTTTAAAATGAAAAAAAATATCATACCAGCTTTGCTGATTTTCCTTGGCCTGATAAGCCTGAGCCTATATTTTTTCAGTTTCGGCAAAGACGATCTGAAAGTAAAGATCAATGCAGCCACCTATGTTATGCCCTCCGCATACAAGGTATATGCCAACCCTCAGGCACTCTCGGGAGAGTACTATTTTTTCAAAATGCTGATGACCAATGAAGGGTCAACAGCAATGCACGATGTGAAAGTATCTTACGACGTACCCGGATATATCGACTGGACCGAGTTGCAAACGATTCCTATAATTTACCCGGGGCAACATGTTGTTGTACGTTGTTACCCGCATTTTAAAGATGATATTGTTAAAAAGATGACGCAGTCGCAGGAAAATGGCGACGTTAAGATCGAGTATAACAGTGGCAAGGTAAAAAAAGAAAGTTTCGGGTTTAAAATGATGGGACGTAATGAATTCGTTTATACAGACATACCTGCCGACGAAGTGACCAGTTACCCGGATATGATGCACAATACCCAGTTGCTTCCCTGTTTAGTTACACCTGAGGATCCTATTGTAAAATATTACACTTCGCAGGTACAGGACAAATTTATGCAGGGAGAAGATGCTTCAGTAGAAAGTGACCCGGAAAAAGCGAAACAGGCAGCAGTTTTATTCCTTGAAAAACTATATGATGCAACCCGTACCAGTGGCATGGTATATAGCGGTACTGAAGGGGTGCCGCAAAAACTGGGCGATATCAGTTCTACTGTTCAAAGTGCCCGTTTACCCCGCGAAGTGATAACCGGCAATACAGGTTTGTGTATCGAACTATCGCTGATGTATGCCAGTGTGATCAAAGCGGCAGGACTGCACCCGGTTATTTTCCTTATTCCAGGTCATGCTTTTCCGGGCGTTTTGATCAATAACTATTACTATGCCATCGAAGCTACCGGTGTTGGTGGTAAAGGGCTGGGTAGTATCATGTCGGCGCAACAGGCATTTTCGGCAGGACAACAGGAATTGCAAAAATTTCTTCAGGGTGCCCAACAGGGCGATACCCGCAATATTGTTATTGACGTAAACGACCTCGAATCCAAAGGCGTAGTACCTATGGAGCTATCAGACGACGATTTTTTACGGAAGAAAGTTGATGATATTGCCAATACTTTCTCTCATGGTGGCGCTGCCCCGGCTAACAACTCATCGCCCGTAAGCAGCAGCCGCGGCACTGTTCGTCGTTCAGCTGGCAATACCGGCAGAAGCTCATCCGGCGGAAGTTCAAATATTGCCACCTACGCAGGTAACATCAGCTTTAGCTACCCTGCAAGCTGGACACGCACCAGCTACCCTGTAGCCGGATTAAGCATATTAGAAGCAAAAGTTTCACCTGAGCCTTCAACTTCGGTTGGCGTTTGGAATATATCTGCTTCAAACCCCGACCAGGCTCTTTATCACATCAGAGGGCAATTGGCTGCCAGGAGCCAATATATAACCTACCAAAAAATAAACCAGGGAAATGGCTACACCATTTACCACGGAACTTCAACATATAATGGTGGTAGCAGCCAATGGGAAGGCGTTTTCAGAACTGGTGGCAACGGCGTTGTAGGTGTAACACTGGGTAGTTCAAACTTCAACAGCTATCAGTCATTGTTTAATAATATTATTTCAACTATCCGTTAGTCTGCAATCATGAAAAAGATATACCTCATTCTAACCTCACTATTGACGATTGCCTGCCTTGGGACCAAAGCTCAGCAGGTTGACCCCATAAAACAGAATATCTCTATAGATATTGATAAACTTGGCGACGGACATATCACCATCAGTATGGCATATAATGCCAGCCAGTGGGAAAATTATACGAAGATCGCAGGATCAAACGCTCTCGACCTATTGAAACGTCAGGAAGAACGCGCATTACCAGGTTGGTATCTCCAAAACTGGAGCTATAAAGACGATGGCGCCGAACATACTTACACCCTTTCTTTTGATGCGCTCGGTCTGGCAAAAATTGATGACAATGGGAACTGGGTTTTTGATATAGACCAAAAGAAGCCCGATATCACCAAAATAAGTGATCATAATTTTGCCATGACCACTACTTACAATTCATATGGAGTTTTGATCCAAACGCTTTGGAAGATCAATTTTCCGAACAGCGCCAGCAATGTTAATCCCGACAAAGATGCATTTGGTAAAGCCATTTTTACCTATGAAATGACTCCGGGGGGCAAGGCAAGTCATTTGCTGTTTATAATAGCAGGCCTGCTTTTTATTGCCGCCGGTGCAGTATTTTATTTCAAACCTGATATATTGAAATTTGGCAAAAAAGAAAAGCTGAAGCCGTTTACCGTTGTAACCTCTCAGCAGGGCTTAGCAGCTTCAGCAACCGAACCGCCTGCTGCAAACCCGAATATTGAAAAACAGGCATAGTAAATTCACCAAATCATAATAAAAAAAGGAGAAACGGCATCTGGCTGTTTCTCCTTTTTTTATCAAGGCACTGCGCTGTATAATACATGTCGTACCAGCAAATGTCCTTTTTGAACATTTGGATGATCAAACTCCCCCTCACGCCGCATGCAAAGGCGGATCATAACCTGCTCCGACCGTTTATTATAAATTGAAGTGAATGAATAAATTTTCTTTGCTTCTAACTTTTCAAACCCGAATTTCAAACAGGCAGCGGCAGCTTCTGTTGCAAAGCCATGTCCCCAATGTTCCTTACTTAAACGCCAGCCTATTTCTATACAAGGTGTAAACCAACTCTCGAACGGTGCCATCGTCAATCCGGTAAAACCGATAAATTCGCCCGAATCTTTACGTTCTATTGCAAAAAAGCCAAAGCCCCGCTGCGCGATACTTGTGCTGATTCGGTTTATTTGCGCCAGCGATTCCGAACGACTGCGGATAGATTCAAAATACTCCATCACGGCAGGGTCGGCATTCAATTTTATAAAGGGTTCGGCATCGCTTTCCTGCCACTGCCGCAAAAGCAATCGCGGCGTTTCAATGTAGATATCAGACATGATACTTTTATCCTTATCAAAAATAAGATTATCCAACCAATTAATTTAACCAGCCAAAACTACACTTTACCGCAAGGCAATAAACAATCAGCAGCCAGTTAAAATCCGAAAAATAGCAGGTCCGGTAACAAAAAGCAGGTGTGCGCAGGTTGATTTGTAATACCAGTTTTATCAAACAATAAAATTAATCCCATATTTGCAACATGAGTAAGCTATGGCAAAAAACCACGAACGTAGACGAACTGGTGGAAAACTTTACCGTTGGCCGGGACCGCGAATTGGATGCTCAAATTGCTGCATCGGATGTGTTGGGATCGCTCGCACATACCACGATGCTGCAAAGCATTGGCCTGCTTAGCACAGCCGACCATGAACTGGTGCAGGCCGAATTAAAGCAGATCTATCAGGAAATACAATCGGGAAGTTTTGTGATCGAGGCCGACGTGGAGGATGTGCATTCGCAGGTAGAACTTCTGCTAACCCGCCGGATTGGAGATGCCGGTAAAAAAATACATAGCGGACGGTCGCGTAATGACCAGGTGCTGGTTGATTTGAAGCTTTTTTTCAGGCAGCAATTACAAGAAGTAGTTGAAGAAGTTGAAAACCTGTTCAAGCAATTGATTGAATTAAGTGAAAAGCATAAAGATGTATTGCTGCCTGGGTATACGCATTTGCAGATAGCTATGCCTTCGTCATTCGGGCTTTGGTTTGGTGCATATGCTGAAAGCCTGGTTGACGATCTTGAAGTGCTGCTCGCAGCCTATAAGATCACCAATAAAAACCCGCTTGGTTCTGCCGCCGGCTATGGCTCTTCATTTCCGCTCAACAGAACGCTGACAACCCAGCTCCTCGGCTTCGATAGCCTGAATTATAATGTTGTCTATGCGCAAATGGGCCGGGGCAAAACAGAACGCATTATTGCCCAGGCATTATCATCTGTTGCGGCTACACTTGCCAAAATGGCTATGGATCAAACTTTGTATCTGAGCCAGAACTTCAACTTTGTAAGTTATCCTGACAACCTTACTACCGGCAGCAGTATTATGCCGCACAAAAAAAATCCGGATGTTTGGGAGATCATGCGCGGCAAATGTAACAGGCTGCAAGCTCTGCCTAATGATGTAGCTTTGATGACAACCAATTTACCTTCCGGTTATCATCGCGAGCTGCAGTTGCTGAAAGAATTACTTTTTCCAGCGTTTACCGAACTGAAGCTTTGCCTGCAAATGGCGGCATTTATGTTGCAGCATATTGAAGTAAAGAAGGATATACTGAACGACCCTAAATATGCTTACCTTTTTAGTGTAGATGAAGTGAATAAACTTGTTTTGGGTGGACTGCCTTTTCGGGATGCCTACAAGCAGGTTGGATTTTCCATTGAACAAGGGAATTTCAATCCCGGGAAAAAGGCGCTTCATACACATGAAGGCAGTATTGGTAATTTAAACAATGATAAGATCAGTGCGGCGATGGATAACTTGCTGAAAAGTTTTGATTTTGAGAAGATACGCCATGCAATAGATTCGCTGGTTAGCTAATCGATAACAAAATGAGTTACCAAAACCGAAATGAGATTTATCCCGGCCTCGAAGTTGACATCATTCTTAAAAAGGACCAGCGCTCCGGCAGACGACCCCGGGGAATTGTTAAGGACCTGTTGACGAGTGCTGCATTTCATTCACGCGGCATCAAAGTCAGACTTGAAGATGGACAGGTTGGCCGTGTGATCGAAATATTCGAATAAAACGCTTATACCTGAAACCAAACGGCAAAAATTCAGTTACATTAGCTATAGCAGCCGTTAAATCCGAAATTACCTGCTTAAACTGAACCTGAATTTTGCATTATATCCATGAGCAACTCAAATCCACCAAGGCCACACTTATTTATGCGTATTGATGCACGGCACCGCTTTATTACCGGACTGCTGGTCAGCGCTGCAACCTTATATTTTATCGATGACCGATTTCCCTGGCCTACTACTTTTATTATTACCTGGATGGCTTTTGCATTGAGCGTAATTGTTATGATCTGGATCGCATTTTTATCAAGCCACCCACGCGAGGTTAGAAAAATTGCAAAAATACAGGACTCCAGCCGCCTGATGCTTTTTAGCTTTGTTATCATATCCTCGGTAGCAAGTCTGGCTGCCGTATATTACCTGCTTAAGTCGGCAAAGGCACCCGGCGGACATGCTGACAGTTATATTTTAATGGCTATAACTGCAGTATTTGTTTCCTGGTGGCTGGTTCATACTATTTTCACTACACGGTATGCCCATATTTATTACGATACCAAAGCCGATGATGGCAGTACGTTAAAAGGGGGTGGCCTGCAATTTCCAGATGAAAATGAACCTGACTACCTTGACTTTGTTTATTTTTCATTTGTTATCGGCATGACCTTCCAGGTATCCGACGTGGAAATTTCATCGCGACAAATAAGACGATTGGCCTGGCTGCATGGGCTCATTTCGTTCATATTTAATACGGCTATTGTTGCATTGAGTATCAATATTATATCAGGTCTGGTATCAGCCTGAAAACTACTCTAAATGCGGGCCCGTAATGATTTGATTTATAGTAACATTATCACCTGCACATTCGTATAAAAAATTCATTCGTAAGTGATACTATGATGAAAAGATTTCTTTACCTGGCGCTACTTATCTTGTTTTTCAACGAAGGTTGCAAAAAAGACCCTTCCGGTAATCAGCAAAATGGCAATCTGCAGCATGGCTTGCATATTCAATTGCTAAAAGGCAATAACCAAACAGACACCATTGGTAATCCGCTCAAAGATTCCATTATCGTAAAGATCACTAACAATGGCACGCCTGTGGCCGGGTATACGGTACAATTCAAAAGGTCGGGATGCGAAGACATGGATGTTACCGATGCAGTTTCAAATACTAACGGACAGCTTTCTTTTGTATGGTACCTGAGTGGAGATATTGGCGAACAATCACTCAATGCCATAGTACTTGACGGCAATCTTAACCACCGCGATTCGGTCAGCGTATCTGCCATGGGTGTAGCATCGTCACACGGCTGGCACCGCGGGGGTTGTTTACAAAACTTCCCGGTTAATACAGTAACTGCCCTTAGTTCGGGACGAATTCTGGCTTCGGTAAATAAAGCTTCTTATCCCTATTATTCAGACAATAATGCTGTAAGCTGGCACCCCCTGAAATCATTTTCGAAAAACTATGTAGTTTCTAAAATAGTGAATAACGGAACTGATATTTACCTGGCAACACTAAATCAGGGCGTATTTCATTCAGCTAACAATGGTCAAAACTGGACCAATATCAGTACCGGCATTCCTAACGTGCTAAACTTTTCGGATTTTGCAGTGACGCCATCCGGGAAACTTTTCTATACCAATGCCAACGGCTTTTACGAGTCGGATGATAAAGGTGCAACCTGGAGCGAGAATGATTTTGGGCTACCATCCGGACCATCAACCTATCCCTGTGAGCAATCTAACGGCGACCTTTATATTATCGGTTCAGATGCATCAGTTTATAAACTTCCGGCACATACCGGTACCTGGATCAGCATCGCCGCAGATGCCAATTACCTTTTGTCGAGCGTACAGTCAATATTTATAGATAATAGCGGTAATATTTTCATTGGGGGCCCTCACGATGCACCCGATGGAACAGGTTATATTTATGAGTCGAGCGACAATGGTCAAAACTGGACCCTGGTTTTCTCACAACAAAATACCAGCACCAGTTATTCAAATATCGACAATATCAGCAAAGCAGGATCTTCCTACTATTTCTCATTTGCCGGGCTTGGCATCATGCAAACAACTAATTTTTCAACCTTCAGCAACCTGACAGCGCAGTTAGGCAACCTGGGCTTCGGGAGTTATACGATTGCCGGCAATGGCACTCTGGTTATAGGCGCACCAGGCTATGGAGTTTATTATAAGGTACCCTGATCAATGCTTGTGGACGAATGATATTTTAGAATACCTCAATCCTCGATCTTAGAAAACTTTTTGGTGTCGGGCATTAATAGATAGGCAACAAGCGAAATTGCAATACATGCACTCACATACCAGTAAAACCAGGATGCATGATGTTGCTGTTTAAATAATAATGCTAAAGCCTCGGCCGTACCACCAAAAACAGAAACTGCGATCGCATAAGGAAAACCAACCCCAACAGCGCGAACTTTTACAGGGAAAAGCTCAGCCTTTACAACCGCATTTATTGAAGTATAGGCACTGGTGATCAGCAAAGCTAAAATCACGAGCAGCAAGGCCTGTACAACACCATGTGTATTTTCTAAAGCCGACATTATTGGTACTGTTGCAATGGTTCCGGCAAAGCCAAAAGCAAGCAGCAAAGGTTTCCGACCGATCTGATCAGACAGCCAACCGAAAAAAGGCTGTACCAGCATAAATACTACCAGGCTTAATGTAGAGATCAGCGTTGCATCGCCGTTGCTGAATTTTACCGTATTTACCAGGAATTTCTGCATATAGGTGGTGAAGGTATAAAAGGCTACCGTACCCCCCATCGTTAAAAATATAACCGTAAAAACAGCTTTGGGGTGTTGCAGCAGTGCTTTTAAACTTCCTCTGTCTTTAGCAGGTTCTTCATTGATAAACGATTCCGGTTCAGACAAGCTCCTGCGCAGGTACATCACACTGATAGCCAGCAAAGCACCTATAAAAAAAGGTATGCGCCAGCCCCATTGATGTAATTCCTTTTCGGTCAGAAATATCTTTTGTAATAATACCAAGACACCAGCGGCCACCAATTGCCCCATGATGAGGGTAACATACTGAAAGCTGGAATAAAAGCCACGATGTTTTTTAGTAGCCATTTCACTCAGATAGGTAGCGCTGGTGCCGTATTCGCCGCCTACGCTCAAGCCTTGTATCATGCGCGCAAGTAACAGCATAATAGGTGCAACCATACCAATTTTGCTGTAACCCGGGGTTAATGCAATAAGTAATGAACCGGCACTCATCAATAAAACGGAAAAAGTAAGTGCGGTTTTTCGTCCTTTTCTATCAGCATAGGTACCCATTAACCAGCCTCCTATCGGTCGCATTAAAAACCCGATAGCAAATATGCCTGCAGTATTGAGCAACTGTACAGTTTGATCAGCCTTCGGAAAAAACGAACCGGCAAAGTAAAGCGACAGAAAAGAATAGATATACCAGTCGTACCATTCCACCAGGTTGCCCAGCGAGCCGCCGATGATTGATTTGATGCGTGAGGAAGTTGTGAGCTGGGGCATGGTTGGTGAAAGATAGAAAATATATAGGATTTTTGTAAATCGGCAACCATTGGAAGACTTTATCTGAATTAGAATTTTCTTTAACTTTATTCCAATGTTTTTTACCGAAGACTTTATCAATTATATATGGAAATTCCGGCTCTTTGACCGGGATAATTTATTGACGACGGATGGTGAGAAAATAGAATTGTTTTCCGCTGGATTACCGAATACCGATTCTGGCCCCGATTTCCATAATGCCCGTGTACGTATTGGTGATACCACCTGGGCAGGCAATGTAGAGATCCATATCAATTCATCCGATTGGCACAAACATAAACATACCAACGATGCCGCATATGGCAACGTTATATTACACGTGGTTTACCGCGACGACGATCCGATAGTTTTACCGGAAGGACGGAAAATACCCACCCTGGAGTTACAGAAGCGCATCGCCCCCGAGCTATACCAA
This sequence comes from uncultured Mucilaginibacter sp., assembly GCA_903887275.1. GTDB lineage: Bacteria > Bacteroidota > Bacteroidia > Sphingobacteriales > Sphingobacteriaceae > Mucilaginibacter. The sequence continues at coordinate 3,408 of CAISPD010000081.1, read as the reverse complement.
CGGTATCATCAACTTGCTTTTGGCAATCCTCAGTTTATTCCCTGCGAGGGTAATATCCGGTTTGTAGATGAGCTAACAATTCGCAATTGGCTTACCCGGGTATTGATTGATCGGCTGGAAAAACGAGCCCTTGTGGTAAATGCTGCTCTTGAAAAAAACAAAGGCGATTGGGAAGAAACATTTTATCAGTTTTTGGCAGCAAACTTCGGCTTTAAAACCAATGCCCTGCCCTTTGAATTACTGGCAAAATCGTTGCCCCAATTAACATTGGCCAAACATAAAAACAACCCATTGCAAATTGAAGCGCTGATATTTGGCCAGGCAGGTATGCTTGAAGACGAATTTAACGATGAGTACCCCGGGAAGTTAAAAGCCGAATACCAGTTTCTTCAAAAAAAGTATGGCCTCCAACCCGTAGCAAAACACCTGTGGAAATTTATGCGGATGCGGCCTACAAATTTCCCAACGATCAGATTGGCGCAGTTTGCTGCATTGATCTGCAAGGCGAACCATTTATTTTCTAAGATCATCGAGATCAGAGATGTTGCACAACTCAGAGGATTATTTGAACAGTTGCCGGTTAATCCATATTGGGAGAATCACTATCGTTTTGACGTTGAATCGAAACCATTTTCCAAAAGTTTGGGACAAACTTCGACCGATATTCTCTTATTAAATTCTTTTGTGTTATTTTTATTCTGTTATGGAAAACATAACCAACAAGAGTACTTTATCAACCGTAGCCTTAAATTGTTAGAAAAAATACCCGCCGAGGATAATCATATTGTAACTAATTTTGATGCGTTGGGTATAAGGGTTAATACAGCATTTGATTCACAAGCTTTGCTGGAATTAAAAAATAGTTACTGCAGCCAGAAAAAATGCCTGCAGTGCGGTGTTGGAATCAAGATAATTAAAATGGCGTGATATGTTGCAACGGATAATTACCTTTTTTGAACGCTACTCTTTCGGAGTATGCACGTACCTGGGCGAACGCTTAAATATTTCCATCTCCAAGATCAGGTTGTTTTTTATTTATTCATCCTTTCTGGCCGTTGGTTTTCCACTGATATTTTACTTTTTTGCCGGGATTGTACTGGATATCCGCAAGTATGTAAAACGAAAAAGCACCCGGGTGACAGACCTGTTCTAAGCTTGTTCATTTTAATTTATTTCCGTTGTTACATAGGCAATATACCTGTGTAAATATTCTGCGAAATAATCCCAATCAGTTTTAATCTGTGATCTTCTTATAAAGTCTGATCACCTGCCCACCACCGCCAACCATTTTGGTAGCTATAACACTTTTATTGCTTACCTGCAGCACCGTTTTTGTTAAATGATCAGGATCGGTGTCCGCATCCTGGGCATCACTATAAATTTCGGCAGTATAATTGCCTGGTGGCAAAAATGCAAGCGATGTTTGGATATCATGAGGCGTATTATTTGCTATACTGCCTATATACCATTCGTCACCCTTGCGCCGTGCAATGGTGATATACTCACTTACTTCAGCATTAAGCACTTTGGTCTCGTCCCAGGTTAAGGGCACCTGTTGTAAAAATTCAAATCCCGGCCGAGCAATGTAAGCCTGCGGATAATCGCACACCATGCCTTGTTCGTTTTCCAGCACTACATACATACCCAGCATATGGCAACGCGTACCCAAAACCATAGGAGCTGTATAATGCACTTTAAAAGTTTTGGCATTTGCTGCCCGGAAGCCCCCCAGATGATAATCTGTTGAACCTGCCAGCAGGCGGGTAAAAGCAATGTTCAGATCGGCATCCGGCGTTACCCGATTGCCCCATTTATCATTCTCATAATTAAGCGTTCCTTCCCTCGTAAACTCATTAGGGTAGGTTCGGGCAGTACCGGTGGGTTTATAGGCTCCGTGAAATTGAACATGTAAATGGTGTTGTGCAGCTTTCTCCAGTATCTCGTTCTGCATTTGAACCATTTCCTGATCGTCGCGATCCATAAAATCGCACATCAGGCCCTGTACGCCCCATTTTTCGAGCTGATCAAATGTTTGGTCAAGTTTGGGATAGAGCGCATAAAAATGTATCCATACCCTGATACCAACGCCTCGCTTTCGCGCCGAATCGCAGATCTGTTTCATATCAAGACCCGGTACGGCTTTAGAAGGATCGGCATGTGGGCCCGGCTGAAAGGTTGCGCCATCATTTACATACCATTCGTGCAAACCATACTCAACTACGGAGTGATATCCCAATCCATATTTGGCACAGAAATCAACATAATACATATTGGTTTCGTAGTTGTTACCCGGAGCCCATGAAGTATCGGGCGTTACATTGCCATTCCACCAGGGAAAGGTAGTTTTACCGGGCTTGATCCAACTGATATCTTTTATCCTGCAGGGCTCGCTGAGGTTGGTCAATATATTCGATTCCAAAAATGTACCTACCCGGTCACTAACCTCTAATACGCGCCAGGGGCTACTGTACGGAAGGCTGGCCCTAACTTTAATATCTTTTTGCTTAGGCAATGGCGAAAGGCTGCTTTGCAATACACCATTTTGTTTAACCAGATACATGCCGGCGTAATCCAATAAGTTTGCTTCAGTAACCGCCAGATATATGCCTTTGGGGTACTCGAACAAGGCCGGCAGATCCATCAGCGTGTCGCTTTTGATAAGGCTGACCGGAAGATGATCGTACAAACCTTCGTGCGAGGTGGTGTAATTTTCCCTGAACAGCACCAGTGCATTAGGATCACCTTTAAAATTAAAAGCATCCGATTCGTCGGTGATCACTACTTTATCCCACCCCGTTTTGGCCGGTAACACCCAACGAAATGCAGCTCCATCATTAAATATTCTAATTTCAATATCAATTTCTCGCCCGGCTCCGCCTGGTTCCTGAAGAGGCACCAATACCACATTACTTAGGCTATGAACATGGCCGGACCGCCCGACCAGCAGGTCATAATTTTCCTCGATTTGTTTATACCGGGGATTCCCGAAAGTGATATTGCCTCCAAATTCGCCACCATTCTTCAAACTAATGCGCAGGGAAGAATTTTCAATGAGCTTATTCCCTTTATAACTCAGGTTATAACGCAATCCATTTACGCCATTTTCAAGTTTGAACACGATGTTCTTATCCGGCGAACTAAGGTTGACAATTTTTGATGCAACAGCCTGATAAGCCGAAGCCAGCAATAAAACAAAGGTGATCCTGAAAGCGATCATAATGAAGGAGATAATTGGTAACGAAATCTAAATATAAATATCAGATGTGCAATTACATCTAAAAAATAAATTGGCCCGGGTTGTGGCTCAGGATAAAACATTCAGGTTATTTTTTTAATTAAACACGACAGTCACCTTGACAAAATTGAACTAACAAAAAAGGCACCTGATTGATCAAGCGCCTTTTATCG
>CAISPD010000080.1 GCA_903887275.1 uncultured Mucilaginibacter sp. | reverse complement strand
TATTCGGTCCGCAACCACGCGACTACAGCTTTAAGCTGAACAAGAAACTGAAAGTTCTGGCTCGTAAATCAGCTCTTTCATACAAGGCAAAAGATAACAACATCGTGGTTCTGGAAGATTTCAGCTTTGATGCTGTTAAAACTAAAAACTACGTGAAACTGGTAGCAGATCTTAATGTAAGTGATGTAAAAACATTACTGGTACTATCTGCTGCTGATAATAACGTGTATTTATCAAGCCGCAACCTGAAGAAAAGCAAAGTGATCACTGCCGATCAATTGAACACTTATGATGTGTTGAATGCCGGTACACTTTTACTGACCGCGGGTGCTGTAAAAACTTTGGAGGAAGCATTAGCTAAGTAATTATGGAAATTTTAAAGAAACCCTTACTTACTGAAAAAGCAACTCAGCTTACTGAAAAGCTGAACCGCTACACCTTTAAGTGTGACCACAGGGCTAACAAGCTTCAAATTAAAGAAGCAATTGAAAAAATGTATGGAGTAAACATCGTTTCGGTGAATACCCAGAAATACGTTGGAAAACTTAAAAGTCGCAATACCAAGGGAGGTATAGTTAGCGGTCGCGCTGCAACCTACAAGAAAGCGATCATTACGTTGAAAGACGGCGAGGTAATAGATTTTTATAATAATATATAAAAACAGAGATGGCAGTTAAAAGATTTAAACCGGTTACGCCAGGCACCCGCTTCAGGGTTGATACCAGCACTTCGGATATTACAACAAACGTTCCTGAAAAGTCGTTGGTTGTAGCATCTAACAAGAGGTCGGGCGGTCGTAACAATTCCGGTAAAATGACCATGCGCTACATGGGTGGTGGTCATAAGCAGGCTTATCGTTTGATTGATTTCAAACGCAATAAATTTGATATCCCTGCAACTGTAGCAACTATCGAATATGATCCAAACCGCTCGGCACGTATTGCACTATTGCATTTTGTTGACGGCGAGAAGAGGTATATGATTGCTCCTGAAGGATTAAAAGTTGGTCAGACCGTAGTGTCGGGCGAGACTGCAGCTCCCGAAGTAGGCAACACAATACCATTGAAGAATATTCCTTTGGGTTCTATCATTCATAATATTGAATTGAATCCTGGTCAGGGTGGTACCATTGCACGCAGCGCCGGTACTTATGCACAGCTTTCGGCACGTGACGGCAAATATGCCATCATCAAATTGCCTTCAGGCGAAACCCGTATGATATTGCTGACCTGCTTGGCAACTATCGGTACTGTTTCAAATGGCGAAAGAGCTAATGCAGTATTAGGTAAAGCTGGTCGTAAGCGTTGGTTAGGCCGTCGCCCAAGAGTTCGTGGTGTAGCTATGAACCCGGTAGATCACCCTATGGGTGGTGGTGAAGGACGGGCTTCAGGTGGCCATCCACGTTCGCGCAAAGGTTTGCTGGCTAAAGGCTTTAAAACCCGCGATAAAAAGAAAACATCTGATCGTTATATCATTGAAAGAAGGAAGAAATAATGGCACGTTCAATTAAAAAAGGACCTTATATAGATCACAATCTTGAAAAAAAGGTTGAGACACTGAATGAATCGAGCAAAAAATCGGTTGTAAAAACATGGTCGCGCCGTTCCATGATCTCTCCGGATTTCGTTGGTCATACATTCGCGGTGCACAATGGTAACAAGTTTATCCCTGTGTATGTAACAGAAAACATGGTTGGACACAAGCTGGGAGAGTTTGCACCAACCCGTACATTCCGTGGTCACGCAGAAAAGAAAAAATAACAGGCAATGGAAGCAACATTAAAAACTAAGAAGTCTGTATTGATCAGACAGCAAAAAGAGGCTGCGAAAGCCCAGATAGGCGGCGCTTCTGTTGCTAAGTTACAGAACTGTCCAACATCACCGCGCAAAATGCGCCTGGTAGTTGACCTGATCCGTGGCGAAAATGTAGAGAAAGCTTTGTATATCTTAAAATATACTAATAAAGAAGCTGCTATCCGCGTTGAGAAATTATTGCTGTCGGCAATTAAAAACTGGGAAGCTAAAAACGAAGGAAAGCGTGTTGAAGACAGCGGTTTGTTTGTGAAAGAAGTTTCTGTAGGTGGTGGTAGGCAGTTGAAAAGGCTGCGCCCGGCTCCTCAGGGCCGTGGATACCGTATCCGCAAACGCTCAAACCATGTAACCCTTATTGTGGACAGTAAAAACGAAAACAACTAATTAAAATGGGACAAAAAGCACATCCAATAGGTAACAGATTAGGAATCATCCGTGGTTGGGATTCTAATTGGTTCGGTGGCAACAACTACTCCGATAAATTAGTTGAAGACGAAAAGATCCGCAAGTACATTTCTGTTCGTATCGCCAAAGGCGGTATTTCAAAAGTGGTTATTGAGCGCACACTGAAACGTATTACTGTAACTATACACACTGCCCGTCCGGGTATTGTGATCGGTAAAGGCGGTCAGGAAGTTGACAAGATCAAAGAAGAGTTGAAAAAACTGACTAAAAAGGACGTTCAGATCAACATTTTCGAAATAAAACGCCCTGAGCTTGATGCTCAGTTAGTTGCTGAAGGCATAGCAAAACAATTGGAAGCTCGTATTTCTTTCCGCCGCGCTATGAAAACTACCATCGCGTCAACCATGAGAATGGGTGCCGAAGGTATCAAAGTAATGACTTCAGGTCGTTTAGGTGGTGCCGAAATGGCACGTACCGAGCAGTATAAAGAAGGAAGAATTCCACTGCACACATTCCGTGCTGATATTGATTACGCATTAGCAGAAGCCTTAACAACCTATGGTAAAATAGGTGTTAAAGTATGGATATGCAAAGGTGAAGTTTACGGCAAACGCGATTTGTCGCCAAATATTGGAGCTGCAAGCAGCGCCAGTGGTAAAGGCGGACGTCCGGAAGGCACAGCATCTTTTGGTGCACGTGGCGAAAGAGGCGGTGAGCGTGGAGGTGATCGTCGTCGTGATGATCGCAGAGGCGGCAATGCCGGTGGTGGCGATCGCAGAGGCGGTGGCGCACCTGGTGCAGGCCAGAATCGTGGTGGTGGTAACCGTCCAGGTGGTGGCGGTCCAAACCGTGGCGGTGGTAATCGCCCAGGCGGCCCTTCAGGCAGAAGATAATTGAAAAAGATTTGAGTTTTAACGATGTGAGATTTGAGAATCACATGTTATAGCTCGGAAGTGAATAGAATATAAGTATTGGTTTGATAAGGGATATTGAAAAGAGCCAAGAGACCAGAGATTAAGATCTCAAATCTCAAATCTCAAGTCTCAAATCTCATATCTCAAAGATTAAGAAAATGCTACAGCCAAAAAGAACGAAGTTCAGGAAAATGCAAAAAGGCAGAATGAAAGGGATCGCCACTCGTGGTGCTGAGCTTGCATTCGGATCTTTTGGTATAAAATCACTCGAGCCGGCCTGGATCACCAGCCGCCAGATCGAGGCTGCGCGTATCGCTGTAACACGTTTTATGAAACGTGAAGGCCAGGTGTGGATCAGGATATTCCCTGACAAACCTGTAACCAAAAAACCAGCAGAAGTACGTATGGGTAAAGGTAAAGGTGCTCCGGAATATTGGGTAGCGGTAGTTCGCCCCGGTAGGATCATTTTCGAAGCTGAAGGCGTACCGCTGGATGTTGCTAAAGAGGCTTTGCGTCTGGCAGCACAGAAATTACCGGTACAAACCAGGTTTGTAACACGTAGAGATTACGTAGAGGCATAAATTTTAGGTTGAACCGTTGTAAGGTTGGAAGGTATAATATCCGGCTAAAGAAAAACATTACAACACTACAACCTTACAACATTACAACAAAAAGAAAGATGAAGAACTCAGAAATTTTAGAGCTGACCACTGAAGAGTTGGTAGCAAGGATCAGCGAGGAGAAGGGTAACCTCACCAAACTGAAGTTTGCCCATACGGTTTCGGCAATAGAAAATCCAAGCCGCATTACAAAAGTGCGTAAGGATATTGCTCGTTTAAATACTGAATTAACTAAGCGCAAAGCGGCGCCAGCTTCTGAAAATAAATAATTTTTTAGGCTCGAAATGGAAAGAAATTTAAGAAAAACGCGTACCGGCCTGGTAGTAAGCAACAAGATGGATAAGTCTATTGTAGTTGCCGTTGAGCGGAAAGTAAAGCACCCGATCTATGGTAAGTTCGTGAAAAAGACTACCAAATTTATGGCTCATGACGAAGCAAATACCTGTGGTATTGGCGATACCGTATTGATTATGGAAACCCGCCCGCTTAGTAAAAACAAAAATTGGAGATTAGTTCAAATAGTAGAAAGGGCTAAATAACATGGTACAACAGGAATCAAGATTAAACGTAGCCGACAACAGTGGCGCTAAGGAAGTATTAGTGATACGCGTGTTGGGCGGTACAGGTAAACGATACGCGTCGATCGGCGATAAAATTGTTGTTACCGTAAAGAGCGCTTTGCCATCAGGCAACATTAAAAAAGGTGCTGTATCGAAAGCAGTGGTAGTTAGAACCCGTAAAGAGATCCGCAGGAAAGATGGTTCATACATCCGTTTCGACGACAATGCAGCAGTTTTGTTAAATAACCAGGACGAGCCGAGAGGCACCCGTATCTTTGGTCCGGTTGCAAGAGAGTTGCGCGAGAAACAATTCATGAAAATTGTATCATTAGCACCGGAGGTATTGTAACATGGAAAAGAAACAAAATTTTAAATTAAAGATCCGCAAGGGCGACCTGGTAAAGGTTATTGCTGGTAACTCAAAAGGTAAAGAAGGCAAGATCCTTGAGGTGATCGTAGATAAAAACCGTGCTATTGTGGAAGGCGCCAACATGGTGTCAAAACACACGAAGCCAAACGCTGCTACCCCTAATGGTGGTATCGTTAAACAAGAAGCTGCTATCCACATCTCGAACCTGAAATTGGTTGATCCAAAAACAGGTAAACCTACCCGTGTAGGTCGTGCAAAGAATGCAGAAGGTAAACTGGTAAGAATTGCAAAAGTATCAGGGGAGGAAATTAAATAATGGCAACAACTGCAAAAACATACGTTCCGAGATTAAAATCGAAATACAAGGAAGAAATTCGCAGCAGTCTGAAAGAAAAATTTCAGTACAAAAGCGTAATGCAGGTTCCTAAACTCGAGAAAATTGCGATCAACCAGGGTGTTGGTGGTGCTACTACCGACAAGAAGCTGATCGAGCAAACTATCGGCGAGCTGACAACCATTACCGGTCAGCAGGCAGTATCTTCTAAATCAAAGAAAGATATCTCAAACTTTAAATTGCGTAAAAATATGCCTGTAGGCGTACGTGTTACTTTACGCGATAATACCATGTATGAATTTTTGGATCGCTTGATCGCTGTGGCGCTGCCACGTATCCGCGATTTCAAAGGTATCAATGATAAAGGCTTCGATGGTCGCGGTAACTATACCCTGGGTATCACAGAGCAGATCATTTTCCCCGAGATCAATATCGACAAGATCAATAAGATACAAGGTATGGATATCACTTTTGTAACCTCGGCTACAAATGATGTTGAAGCTTTGGAACTGCTGAAAGAATTTGGATTACCATTTAAAAATCAGACTAAATAATGGCTAAAGAAGGTGTAAAGGCCCGTGAAGTAAAACGCGCCAAATTAGTAGCTAAATACGCTGAAAAAAGAGCAGCCCTGAAGGCAGCCGGCGATTGGGTAGCATTAGACAAATTGCCTAAGGCTTCTTCACCGGTAAAACAGCATAACCGCTGCAAGCTAACAGGTCGTCCTCGTGGTTATATGCGCCAATTTGGTATTTCGCGTGTTACATTCCGTGAAATGGCCCTGGAAGGCAAGATCCCGGGAGTAAAGAAAGCTAGCTGGTAAAAAAGGAGGCGAAAGCCAAAAGGTAAAAGGCGAAAGGTCAACTTTCAATACCTTTCACCTTTGAGCTTTAACCTTTTACCTAAAAAGAATATTAACCGATGGAAGGTCTACGGAAACCACCATCATAAACAATAAGTAATGAATACAGATCCAATCGCAGATTATCTTACACGAGTAAGGAATGCTATTAAAGCCAACCAAAGGGTTGTTGAAATTCCTGCATCAAATCTGAAGAAGGAAATCACGAAAGTGCTTTTCGACAAAGGTTACATCGCTAACTTTAAATTTGAGGACAACGGTCCGCAAGGCATCATCAAGGTAGCTTTGAAGTACCATCCGATAACAAAAGTTCCTGCTATCCGCAGTATCCAGCGTATCAGTAAACCAGGTTTGAGAAAATACGCAGGCACCGAAAATATGCCAAGAGTATTAAATGGTTTAGGTATCGCTATCCTGTCAACTTCAAAAGGCGTTATGTCTGACAAAGAGGCACGCCAGCAAAACATTGGCGGTGAGGTACTGGCATACGTTTATTAATTAATAGGAGGAAAGAAGCAATGTCAAGAATAGGAAAAGCACCTATAGCAATACCCGCAGGCGTTACCATTACTGTTAGCAACGATAACGTTGTTACCATAAAGGGCCCTAAAGGTCAGTTGCAACAGGCTGTTGATAGCGATATCATCATAGCTCAGGAAGACGGCCAGTTACTGGTACAACGTCCATCTGAACAAAAACGCCACAAAGCATTACACGGCTTATACCGTGCGCTTTTAAATAATATGGTTGTTGGCGTAACCACAGGTTATAAACTGGAGCAGGAATTAGTTGGTGTGGGTTACCGCGCAACCAATACCGGCAATACTTTAGACCTGGTTTTAGGTTACTCACACCATTATGTGTTTGAGTTGCCAGTAGAAATTAAAGTTACAACCACTGCTGATAAGGGTAAAAACCCAACTATCATTTTGGAATCAATTGACAAACAACTGATCGGGCAGGTAGCTGCAAAGATCCGCTCACTGCGTGCACCAGAGCCTTACAAAGGTAAAGGTATCAAGTTTGTTGGCGAGCAATTGAGAAGAAAAGCAGGTAAATCGGCATCTAAAAAATAATCGTCATGTCAGGTAAATTATCAAGAAGAGACAGAATTAAAAAGGGGATCAGGAAAAAGATTTCAGGATCTTCAGAACGTCCGCGCTTGTCTGTGTACAGGAGCAATAAAGGTATATACGCCCAGGTCATTGACGATGTGTCAGGAAAGACTATCGTATCGGCATCATCTTTATCAAAAGATTTCAGTGCTAAAGGCAATAAATCAGAACAATCAGTAGCTGTAGGCAAACTGGTAGCTGAAAAAGCTGTAGCAGCCGGTATTAAAGACGTGGTATTTGACCGTAACGGTTATTTATATCATGGTCGGGTTAAATCACTGGCTGATGGTGCACGTGAAGGCGGTTTGAACTTTTAATCATAAAAAGAGATGTCAACAATTAATATAAAGAGAGTAAAGACCAGCGAGATCGAATTGAAAGATCGCCTGGTTAGCATACAGCGTGTTGCCAAAGTAACCAAGGGCGGCCGTACTTTCAGCTTCTCTGCCATTGTGGTAGTAGGCGACGAGAATGGCGTTGTAGGTTACGGATTAGGTAAAGCAAAGGAAGTAACTGAAGCAATTGCCAAAGGTATTGACGATGCTAAAAAGAACCTGGTGAAAGTGCCTATCATTAACGGTACTATTCCTCACGAGCAGATCGGTAAATTTTCGGGTGGTTTTATCTTTATTAAGCCAGCAGCAAACGGTACCGGTGTAATTGCAGGTGGTGCAATGCGTGCCGTATTAGAATCGGCAGGCGTACACAACGTATTGGCTAAATCGAAAGGCTCATCAAACCCGCACAACGTGGTAAAGGCAACTGTATCAGCCTTGGCACAACTGCGCGATGCTTATACCGTTGCTCAACAGCGCGGCGTTAATTTAGGTAAAGTATTTAACGGATAATCGTCATGGCAAAGATCAAAATAACACAGATTAAGAGCGTGATCGATAGGACCGAACGCCAGAAAAGAACCATTGAAGCACTAGGTCTTAAAAAGATCAATCATAGTGTAGAGGTTGAAGCAACACCAGCTATCATCGGTATGGTGCGTAAAGTAAATCATTTGGTAGCGGTTGAAAACATTTAATGTTATGAATTTAAGTAATTTAAAACCTGCAGCAGGTTCTACTAAAAACAGGAAAAGAATTGGCCGTGGTACCGGATCGGGCCGTGGTGGTACGTCAACCCGTGGCCATAAAGGCGCAGGTTCACGTTCAGGAACGTCGACCAAGATAGGTTTTGAAGGCGGTCAGATGCCTTTACAACGCCGTGTTCCAAAGGTAGGTTTCAAAAACCCTAACCGTGTGGAGTATGTAAGCGTTAACCTGGATACACTGCAAAAATTAGTAGACGAACATAAAGTTTCTGCAATTGATTTTGCAACTTTGAAAGATCATGGTTTGGTATCGCGTAACGACCTGGTAAAGGTACTGGGACGCGGCGAGCTGAAAGCCAAGATTGAAGTTAAGGCTCACGCTTTTTCGGCAACAGCTCAAAAAGCCATTGAAGCAGCCGGTGGTACTATCGTAAAGTTGTAAATTTCGATGAACAAACTATTCTCTACATTATCCAATATTTGGAAAATTGAAGACTTAAGAGTGCGTATAATTAACACACTCTTATTTCTTTTAATATACCGTATAGGGTCATACGTGGTTTTGCCAGGTGTGGTTTATTCTACCCTGAACAATACCAACGGTAAAGAAGGCATTTTAGGCTTATTGAACATGTTTGCAGGAGGTTCGTTTTCACGGGCTTCTATCTTTGCGATCGGTGTAATGCCTTATATCTCGGCTTCAATCGTTGTTCAGCTTTTAGGTATAGCGGTACCTTATTTCACCAAATTGCAAAAAGAAGGTGAAAGCGGTCGTACCAAATTAAACCAATGGACCCGGTACCTAACTATTCTGATCGCTAGTTTACAGGCAGCAGCCTATATCCGCTCGCAAATTAAGCTGGATGGTGTTGGGGCGCAGATCAACCCCGAGATCAGTCCGCTATTATTTACTATCGTATCAGTATTCGTGCTTACTGCAGGTACATTATTTGTAATGTGGCTGGGTGAGAAGATCACTGATAAAGGTATTGGTAATGGTATTTCATTGATCATCATGGTAGGTATCATTGCTCAGTTGCCCGGTGCGTTCGGTACAGAATTTAGCGTGCGTACGCATAGTGGTGGTGGATTGATCGTATTTATCGTTGAAATTGTGGCGCTGATTGCCATTGTAATGTTCACCATATTGTTAGTGCAGGGCACCCGAAAGATTGCCGTGCAATATGCTAAACGTGTGGTTGGTAATAAACAATATGGCGGCGTACGTCAGTATATCCCTATTAAAGTAAATGCAGCAGGTGTAATGCCTATCATCTTTGCTCAGGCGTTGATGTTTATCCCGGCTTATATACCGCAGTTGTTTCCATCCATTTCTACCAATCCGGTAGTGATGTCATTGGCAAGCTACAGCTCATGGGGCCATAATTTACTGTTCGGTGTGCTTATCATTGTATTTACATTTTTCTATACCGCTATTACCATCAATCCAAACCAAATGGCTGATGATATGAAAAAGAATGGTGGATTTGTTCCGGGTGTAAAACCAGGCCGTCCAACTTCTGAATTTATTGATGGCGTTATTTCGAAGATTACTTTGCCGGGTTCAATATTCCTGGCAATAATTGCAGTAATACCAGCATTTGCTATAGCCATTGGTGTAAGTAATGTATTTGCCAGATTCTTTGGTGGTACATCACTGATTATCCTGGTAGGTGTTGTGTTGGATACCCTGCAACAAATAGAGAGTCATTTATTGATGAGGCATTACGACGGTTTGATGAAAACCGGTCGCATCACCGGACGTTCGGCAATACCTACTGCGGCAGGTACAACACCGCCAACGATCTAATTATTAAACATGTCAAAGATCCATTATAAGTCTGTCGAAGAGATAGAGCTGATAAGAGAAAGTTCTTTACTTGTTGCCAAAACACTGGGTGAGATAGCTAAAGTTATACGCCCCGGAATTAAAACTATCGAATTAAATAAACTTGCCGAAACCTACATCCGTGATAACGGTGGGGTACCGGCATTTTTAAATTATAGCGGTTTCCCTTATTCGCTCTGTATTTCGCTGAACGACCAGGTGGTACACGGGTTTCCCGGCAAGTACGAACTGGCAGAAGGCGACCTGGTGTCGGTCGACTGTGGTGTACTGATGAACAAGTATTACGGCGACTCGGCTTATACCTTTGCCATTGGCGAAGTGAGCGAGCAGGTTGAGAAATTAATGCGGGTAACCAGAGAATGCCTTTACCTGGGTATCGAAAAAGCGGTAGCCGGAATGAGGGTAGGTGATATCGGTTCGGCCGTTCAGGAACATGCCGAGAAGAATGGTTTTGGTGTGGTAAAGGAATTGGTTGGACACGGCGTTGGCACCCATTTGCACGAGAAACCGGAAGTGCCTAATTACGGCAGACGCGGTTCGGGCATAAAACTGGAAGAAGGTATGGTGATCGCTATTGAGCCGATGATCAACGCCGGCAGAGCTGGTGTGAAGTTTTGGGATGATGGCTGGACAGTGTCTACCGTTGATAAGAAACCATCATGCCATTACGAGCATACGGTGGCTATCCGCAAGGGCAAAGCCGACATACTTTCGTCATTTGCTTTTGTTGATGAAGTTTTGAAAGAAAAAGTTAATAATTAGAAAAATAATACTTAATTTTGCAACCCGGTTTTTAAGCGGATTATAGGGTTAATAATCAATAAAATATGGCTAAACAATCTTCGATTGAACAAGACGGAACAATACGTGAGGCATTGTCTAACGCGATGTTCCGGGTTGAACTGGAGAATGGCCACGAGATTATTGCACATATTTCCGGCAAAATGCGTATGCACTACATCAAAATTTTACCTGGCGACAGGGTTAAACTAGAGATGAGTCCGTATGATTTAACTAAAGGCAGGATAACCTACAGATACAAATAAGAAAGAGATGAAAGTTAGAGCATCCATTAAAAAGCGCAGCGCTGATTGCAAGATCATCCGTCGTAACGGGAAACTTTACGTGATCAACAAAAAGAACCCTAAGTTTAAACAACGCCAGGGATAAGATAATTGTGAAAGAGTGAATTAGTGAGTTAGTGAATAAATAAAAATCACGCATTCACTAACTTACTCCTTCACTCATTAAAAAAAACCGGTGCGATTCGTACAACGGTAGCCGCCGTTCGGTCGTTCACTTAAACACAAAAAGAAAAATATGGCAAGGATAGCAGGTATTGATTTACCAAAGAACAAAAGAGGAGAGATCGGACTTACCTATATATATGGTATTGGCCGTTCAACAGCCCAGGACATTTTGACCCAGGCAGGTATTAGCTTTGACACTAAAGTTCAGGAATGGACCGATGAGCAGCTAACATCGATCCGTGGGATCATCAACGATCAGATCAAGGTGGAAGGCGCCCTCCGTTCGGAAGTGCAGTTGAACATCAAACGTTTAATGGATATCGGTTGCTACCGCGGTACCCGTCACCGTAAAGGTTTGCCTTTGCGTGGTCAGCGTACTAAAAACAACTCACGTACCCGTAAAGGAAAACGTAAGACAGTTGCTAACAAGAAAAAGGCTACTAAATAGTAAATAGTGATTGGTTATCGGGTATCAGTTAGCTGGTGTCGGTGATCAGGAATAGATAAATTAATGTTACTGGGTCCTGATTGTTTGTTGATCAAGTAATTCAGTAAAAAATTAAAAAACCAAATGGCTAAATCAACCAAAAAAGTTACCAAAAAGCGTATCGTAGTAGTAGAGTCTGTAGGCGAAGCACACGTAAACGCTACTTTCAACAACATCATCATTACCTTAACTAACAAAAGCGGTCAGGCTATTTCATGGTCATCTGCTGGTAAGATGGGTTTCAAAGGTTCGAAAAAGAATACCCCTTATGCTGCTTCACAAGCCGCTGCCGATGCCGGTAAAGTTGCTTATGATTTGGGTTTGCGCAAGGTAGAAGTATTTGTAAAGGGTCCGGGCGCTGGTCGCGAGTCGGCTATCCGTACTTTGCAAACTACCGGTATCGAGGTAACCATCATCAAAGATATTACACCGCTGCCGCACAACGGTTGTCGTCCTTCCAAAAGAAGAAGAGTTTAATTAATATACATTTTTAAAGCTAAGAGTCGCCGGCTGCGGGCCGGTTGATACTTTAAAACAAACACAATGGCTAGATACACAGGACCAAAATCCAAAATTGCGCGTAAATTCCGCGAGCCGATCTTCGGCCCGGACAAGGCGCTTGAAAGAAAAAATTACCCACCGGGTATGCACGGCGTTTCAAAACGCAGAGGCAAACAATCTGAATACTCTGTACAGTTACAGGAAAAACAGAAAGTTAAATACACTTATGGTGTATTGGAACGTCAGTTCGAAAACCTGTTTCACCGCGCTTCTGCTAAAGAAGGCATCACTGGTGAAAACTTACTGAAATTGTTAGAGGCTCGTTTGGATAATGCAGTATACCGTTTAGGTATTGCGCCAACCCGTTCAGGAGCTCGCCAATTGGTAGGTCACAAACATATCACCGTTAACGGCGAAGTAGTAAACATTGCTTCTTACAGCTTAAGAGCAGGTGACGTAGTTGCAGTACGTGAGAAATCAAAATCGCTGGAAGCCATCACCAATTCGGTAGCAGGCAGAAAGATCAATAAATTTAGCTGGCTGGAATGGGATGCTGCCAATTTAACAGGCAAATTCCTGAGCTATCCTAACCGCGACGAGATACCTGAGAACATCAAGGAAAACCTTATCGTCGAGTTATACTCTAAATAAGATTTGAGATTTTAGATATGAGATTTGAGACAATGGTCTGAATCTCATATCTGATTTTATAAACAATATAATTCATGATTTAGGATTTGGAGGAGGGTAAACAGACAAACGTCTGCGATCTCAAATCTCACATCTCAAATCTCAACCAAGTAAACAATTAACAAAGGATATAAATGGCAATTTTAGCATTTCAGAAACCAGACAAGGTTATCATGCAGAAAGCTACCGATTTCGAGGGTACGTTTGAATTTCGTCCGTTGGAACCGGGTTTCGGTATAACTATTGGTAATGCTTTACGTCGTATCTTACTTTCATCTTTGGAAGGCTTTGCAATAACCTCGGTTCGTTTCTCGGGTGTTACGCATGAGTTCTCTACCATCAAAGGTGTTGTTGAGGACGTTACCGAGATCATTCTGAACCTGAAGCAGGTTCGTTTGAAAAAAACAGGCGACTCGGGCGACGCAGAAAAAATATTCGTGATCGTTAACGGCCAGGACGCTTTCAAAGCAGGCGACATTACCAAGTTTTCAAACAACTTTACGGTATTGAACCCCGACCTGGTGATCTGCAACATGGATACAGCGGTAACGCTTGAAATTGAACTGACGATCAGCAAAGGTCGCGGTTATATTCCAAGTGAAGAAAACAAGAACCCTGACGCTAACGTTGGTGTGATTGCGATCGACTCGATCTATACGCCGATCAAAAATGTAAAATATACCATCGAGAACTATCGTGTGGAGCAAAAAACCGACTATGAAAAATTAGTATTGGATATTGCTACTGATGGTTCGATCCACCCTGAAGATGCATTAAAGGAAGCTGCCAAAATTTTGATCCAGCACTTTATGTTGTTCAGCGATGAAAATATGATGCTTGAAGCACAGGCTAAAGAAGAAACCAAAGAAGTTGACGAAGAGATCCTGCACATGCGCAAGATCCTGAAAACTGAACTGGTTGACCTTGACCTGTCAGTACGTGCCCTTAACTGCCTTAAAGCTGCTGATATCCGCAGCCTGGCCGACCTGGTATCGTATGACGTAGCCGACATGCTGAAGTTCCGTAATTTCGGTAAAAAATCACTTACCGAGATCCAGGACCTGGTAAAATCAAAAGGCTTATCATTCGGCATGAACTTGTCGAAGTATAAGTTGGATGAGGACTAATTAGCAGATAACAGGTATAAGGTATCAGATATTAGGTATTACAGGTTCATCGAAACTGATAACCAATACCAAATAGCTGATATCCGTTAACTGATACCTGATAGCAAATAACTAACACTCGCGTAATTCCGCGGGCTTGAGACGCCAAACGGCTGATCGCCCAACGGTATGCACGTGCCACAACAAACAAAAAAATGAGACACGGAAAAAAAGTAAATCACTTAGGCCGCACCAACAGTCACCGCAAGGCGATGCTGTCAAACATGGCCACCTCGCTTATCGTACATAAGCGCATCCAAACTACCCTGGCAAAAGCAAAAGCACTGCGTGTATACGTAGAGCCATTGCTGACCAAATCAAAGAACGACACTACCCACTCACGCCGTACGGTATTCAGCTACCTGCAGGATAAAGATGCGGTTAGCGAATTGTTCCGCGATATTGCACCAAAAATTGCAAGCCGTCCAGGTGGTTACACCCGCATTATCAAATTAGAAAACCGTTTAGGCGACAACGCCGAAATGGCCCTGATAGAACTGGTAGACTACAACACTGTTTACACAAAAGGTGATGCAGCCGTAGCTAAAAAAGCAACCCGCCGTCGCGGTGGTTCAGGTAAAGGTGCTGCTAAAGCAGCTCCGGTAGCAGAAGCACCAGTTGCAGTGGCAGTTGAAGAACCAGTAGTAGAAGCTGCTCCAGCAGTTGAAGAAGCTCCAACTACCGAAGAAGCAGCCGCTAACGAAGAACAAGCTGAAAAAGGGGAATAATTAATTCCCTTTAAGATAAAACAAACGCCCTGTCAGACTAAGTCTGATGGGGCGTTTTTTTTATGTATTGCTCGCTGGGCGTCATTGAGAGGTACGAAGCAATCTCCGAACTTTGCATGAAGCGCTGTTGTCTGAACCTTGTATCGTGTGATTATACTGAGTTAGCTGATGCCTAAAAAAATATGTCATTGTGAGAAGCCGGCGCAGGGTTTGCGCCTTGGGGGCGACGTGGCAAACTCTTGTTTATGCATTGCGGCTATTGTCTGAACCGTCCCGTAGGTACGGGAGCCGGTCCCGATAGCTATCGGGATAGGGATTACCCGGATGCCTAAAAAAATATGTCATTGCGAGGAGCCAGCGCAGGGTCTGTGCGTTAGGGGCGACATGCCAATCGCAAGGAGGCATGGCGGGCTGTTGTCTGAACCCGGATTTATTGGTCCCGATAGCAATTGGGAAAGGGATTACCTGGATACTTAAATAGGCGAACCCAATTGCCTATCTCCCCACTGCGTCATTGTCAGGGACGATCCTACAAGTGCGGGACAGTACTGTGCTGGTAAATTGTACAGTTAATTTATGCAGCACCATATGGGCGTTGCCCGCTGGTAGAAGCGGGCCCAGGCTTTCCATTACAAGTACTCGCTGCGCTGCGGGCTTTTTACTGCAATCCTTAACGCGAATGCACAATGTCAACAACATTTACCCAAAAGTCAGTGATAGAAAAAGCATACTAAGTATTACTATATTTAAATAAACAATATTGATATGCAGTATTCAAAAGGATTGATAAGAAACCCAATAAGAATGGGATTATTATTAGAATTTAATTCTGCATTTCCTGATGAAAAGCCCTTATCTGTTGAGCAATACTTGAAAGGGGGCAGTAAAGAAATAATTCTAAATGTTGCTGCCTTTCTTTTAGGATTCAAAAGCCACGAATCAAAATACAATGATAACGACGAATTGCTGCGAGTTTTTTTTGGTGATAAAAACAAGGACTTTGCCTACAAACTGCATTTGACAATCAAATCGTTAGAGGCTAAAGGCACAAAGGTTGGTATAATCAATCCTTATAGTAGTCTAACACTTTTCGAATATTTCTTTAACAAGCCAATTGAGGAAGAAACCCAAAGCCATGATGAATTTGAAGTGAATTTTTTCAAAGCATATCTTATACTTAATACCGAATACACTGAAAAACAACATAAAGCATTCGATTCCACAGAAAATTTGGATAAAGAGATAGCCCTTCCTATGATGATGTTTAGTATGAATTATCCTGTGTCGGATAAACATCATTACGATATAAATGAGATTTGGATTACCCAGTTGTTAAAAGCAACATTGCTATTCAAATTTTTGGAAAATGACGAAAGAACCATTGGTCTATATCAGGCCTTTCTATCTCATTTTAATGTGGAATCTTGGCAGGAATATCTCAAGAGTCTTATTCCATTGACGCTTTCGATGACAAAAAACACAAACGAAAGCCATACAGATTTTCACGTACCTGTTGGTGAAGGTTATGACAGAGCTTGCGCGTTTTTGGATAAATTAATCATAGAAAATGAAGAGGATATAAATGAATACGATTTTCTTACTCTACGGTCAAAACCTTTTTATAAGGTAAAAGATGGCGTTTATAGAATAATATTTAATCTGTTTGTAGTCGAGAAAATATTTAAAGGCATGTATTTTCTTCTTAGGGATGCGAATAATTCTTTATCTGAAGAAAAGCAGGTAAAATCGCTGAAGGGCCTTTATGGCGATTTTTTTTCCGAACGAGTTCTTCTTTACGACACAATTGAAGCAATTTTTCCGGACAAGTGTATTAAGTATTCAGGGCAGGAATTAGTAAAGATGAGAATTTCGGGCGGTCCAGATTATTATGTCCGAAAGTATAAAGACATTTTAGTATTTGAATCAAAAGATTTCCTAATACCGGCTGATGCAAAGATGTCTTTTGATTTCGCCAGATACCAAGATGAATTTGAAAAAAAACTATACTTTGAAAATATTGATGGGAAGGAAAAACATATTGGGGTAATGCAATTAATTGCCTTTATAAAAAAATTACTTACCTATGATTTTCCAGCCGATATGAATTATCATTATCGAGAGGTGTCAATTTACCCTATTATTGTTGTTCATGATCACCAATACAATGTGCCTGGGTTTAATACTTTGATTAATTATTGGTTTCAAGCAGAGCTCGAAATATTAAAAGAAGAAAAGTTTTATATTGAGCATGTAAAACCCTTAGTAATAATAAATATAGATTCGTTAATATATCATCAGGTTGGTTTACAAGAAAGTATCCCATTAAATCGGGTGTTAGAGAAATATACTAAACATATCCATAAGGTTAATCATCTCGCATTTCGTTCCGAAGAAGATATGAAGGCCTATGTCCTTTCTAAACAGGTTGCATTTTCAACATTTATCAACGAATATTTTCACGATGAAGATTTAAAAAAGATGCCGCCGATACTAGAAATCGTTGCGCCAATGCTTTTCAAATCGGACGATCTAAAAGATAACTCAGATAACGATTTTCCAACTTCGCACGAGTACGTAGAGCCAAGGAAAGGTGCAACAAGGCACCGACCAAACTTCAAATATAGACGATAGTATTTCCGAACCTGGCGCGAGTATGCAGCGCTGGCAATAGCGTTGGTGTACTCGTGACCATCAAGAAATTTGCAGCGGAGCAGCAAACCCGGTATATTTAACCCGAAATGCCCGAACCTATCAAATATATATGCAGCTGCTGCGGCAAGGAACATGAAGAATGGCCCGCCTTAGCTTTTATTGCCCCGGATAATTACGATCATTTATCGGATGAGGAAAAGGAACAATTAGGGGAACTCGACACCGATTTTTGCACGATTACATATCCTGATCATACAGATAAATTTATACGATGCACATTGACACAAAAAGTGACCGATCATTGTGAGGACATGGAGTACGGTTTATGGGTATCGTTAAGCGATAAGAGTTACCAGGATTATAAGGACAACTTCGATAACGAAAATCACAAAACCAAATATTTCGGCTGGTTATGTAATGACTTGCCGGACTATGAGTTTAATGACAATATTCCCACTACTGTTCTCACTAAACTTGGCAACGATAGGCCTGAAATTGTACCGCATAATGACTTCGAACACCCTTTTGTACACGATTATTATAACGGTATCAACAAAGCCGAAGCGGAGCGCAGGATAAGGGATATGTTGGAAAAAACAAGCGCAAACGATTAATCCAATCTTTATGGTTTACACGATTTGCGTTAGCGATGGAAGTGGACGACGGCTATGCGCCTAAGGCCTGTGCCGTATGAACGTACAGCGCGGCCGCTGGGAAACGCCCACTGTCAGAATCAGAATTTTCAGAATTAAAAAATGTACAGAATTCTGAAAATTCTTAAATCCTGAAAATTCTGATTCAGACAATTGCAGCCATGCCTCCTTGCGATTGCCACGTCGCCCCCAACGCGCAAAGCCATCGCTGGCTTCTCGCAATGACATTTTTTTAGGCATCAGTGGAATCAGCATAATCACACGAATCAACGGTTCAGACAATAGCCGCCCTGCCTCCTTGCGATTGCCACGTCGCCTCCTACGCTCAATTCCTGCGCAGGCTTCTCGCAATGACATATTTTTTTAGGCATCAGCTAACTCAGCATAATCACACGAATCAACGGTTCAGACAATTGCAGCCATGCCTCCTTGTGATTGCCACGTCGCCCCCAAGCGCAAACCCTGCGCAGGCTCCTCGCAATGACATGGTTTTTTTAGGCATTAAGGTAATCTCTGAATCCGACGAATCCTGGTTCAGACAATAGCCGCCATGCCTCCTTGCGATTGCCACGTCGCCCCCAAAGCGCAAACCCTGCGCAGGCTTCTCGCAATGACATTTTTTTAGGCATCAGGCCAATCCTCAACGTAATCAGCAAAATCCCACGAATCAACGGTTCAGACCTACAGCGCCTTCACAATCTCCAGCGACTTATCGACATGCTGGGTAGGTGAGATATGATCGGCATCAGATGAAAGGACGGCTACAACTTTACCGGCTTTATTGATGACAAAAGTGATACGGGGGATAAAGCCGTGGGTAAGGTCCTGGCCGAGAACATCTTTGATGCCCGATCTTCCGGCAGCCATGGTTAGGCCGAAGGAAGCAGCAATTTTGCCATCGGCATCTGAAGCTACCGGGAACTTGCCGGCACAGTAAGCCGGATCGGAGGAAAATTTATTCAATCTTGTAATATCGTCGGCAGAAACCCCGATGATGGTGGCGCCGGCTGCAGTAAACTGATCTTTGAGTTCGGCGAAGGCATGAGCTTCGGCGTCACAGCCACCGGTATAGGCAGAAGGATAGAAATACACCACAACCGGGCCTTTTTTCAGGGCTTTTTTCAATGAAAAATTGAAGGCTTTACCAGCCAGGCTGGCTTCGGCACTAAATACAGGTGCAGTATCGCCCTTGCCCAGCGTTTTTTGCTGTATAAAGCCGAAAGAGGTGAGCAGCAGGGAAATGCTGAAAATTACAAAAGCGAAGCGGGAATATTTTTTGTTCATGGCGGGTTTGTTGAAAGTTAATGCTGTTATAACCGAAGTTACGATTGTTTGTTGAATATGGTTGTTTGTAACTGAAATTATGGATGGGATAGGCCCGCATGCAAGTCTTTTAACAACCCTGGTAAAAGCCCAAAAACAGGCAAATGTCAATAACCCCGCAAAACTTTGCGCCGGTCAATCATATTTTGAGGGGCCAGCGCTGCTACAAGGTGTTCAAAATGCTGCTGGAAATAAAAATCATGTCCGCCCGGGCCTTCTGGTATTACATTCGGACTTGCCGGGCAAACTTCCAATAATCGCGGAACCTTTAGCGCTTCAGCAATTGCATAAGGTAAAGATTGGTTGCCAATAAACAATCGACAGCTATTTATTACCTGGCAGACTGCTAAAAAGTCGTTGGTGGGATACCATTTTAATTGGGGAATGGCAATTTGCATTAAAAAGAATTCAGACTCCGGGCCAACAAACAATAGGTCGCGATATTGCGATAAGAAGCTGTAATTGATCAAATGATTGTGATACCTGGTACTTCTTGCAATTACAATAGTATTGGAATGGGCGGTTAGCCTGTCACAATCGAGCCAGGGTTTGCCGAGGTCGGCATAAATGCCTGTTGTATAAAAATACCATCGCGGAATGCTGCCGCTGTTATGTTGAATACCACAAATACGATACAAACTTAGGTCTATGTCGATGCGCTGGTCCTCGTGTTTCAATACCTTATTCAGATAAACTTGTTTTGATAGCAGGGGGACCAATTTTTGGATCATATCATCATTAAGTATAACATTACCCCGGGGGTGCTGCATGCCGGGTTGCAGGGCCACCGGGGTATCGGCTGCAAGCAGGAGGTTGGGTTTTAGTCCGGTAATTTCAAATATTGCCCTGGCTACCGGCAAACTATAGATCAGGTCGCCGGCATTGCCGGAGTGGAAAAGGTTGATCTGCTTATAACGTCCGTCGGAAAGTTTCAGCGGATTGCTTCCCGGCGGTCTTTTGTTCAGCGCTGAAAATTCCTTTAAAGGCTGGTAAAGGCGATTCAGCAATAGCTTATGTTTATAAAAGGCATATGCTTTAGGATTCCGCAACTTTAACCATTGCGCAGCGATCCAGCTTTTTTTACGAATATTCATGAACCGATATCATGCCGCATCATCGTATCCGGCACATATTTTCGATTTAATTATAGCATTTGCAGTGCGAATGATTGAGGCAATTGAGTGAGTGGCATTACGGCGATGGTAATTTCGCTGATTTAGAAAATATTAGGGAAAAAGAATTTAGTGAAGCGTCTGAAGCGCTGACTCGGGTGCCCCATTTGCTGTTGGTATTTCTGCCTGGCCGGATGCCTAAACTAGTACAAATGGCCCCAAAATCATGGTTTACACATTTTTTGGTTAAATGCCTGATAAAAAACTATTTAACTAAATAAACCCCTGATTTCTGTTAAGTGTGTCAACCATGCCAAACTAATAATACCGGCCTCGCCTTACACCTCTAACCCTTTACCTTTCACCTTTTGCCTTTAACCCTTCACCATTCACCTTTCTTCTATTGCCTTTCACCTTTCACCTTTCACCCTTCGCCTCTTAACTTCAAAAGCCCGTCCACACTCAGGGGATACTCTGGCAAACTGGCCAGCAGCAAACTGGCGGCACTCAGGGTAAATACCGAGTATCCCAACGGTGAATCGATGCCAGCCGATAGCGCCATGGATACCGCGAAGCAAAGACTCAAAATGCTGCTGCCGATGGCGGCCCAGCGGGTAAACAGACCGATAAAGACCAGCAGGCCAAAAATACCCTCGCCCAGCGTGGCCAGCACCGCAAAGGTGGGCGCCGTGCTCTCGGGCAAAAAGTTAAGCACCTGGTGGGTGGAGGCGACAAAATGCGGCCAGTCGCCCCAGCTTACGTGTGGCTGTCCATTGCGGCCCCAGGCGCCAAAGCGGTCGGCAACCTCAAATAAATAGGCTGAGCCTATGGCTACCCTCAGGTAAACCGACGGCCATTTTGAATTGATGGTCATGCTTTTTTAAGGCGAATTTAAGGAAAAGTCATCAGGCATAGGTCATTGGGCATTTGGCATTAGGTCATTTGCTTCGCGTCATTTGCTTCGCGTCATCAGGTCATTGGATTTTCGACCATGAACCATTGACGATAAACCATGAACCATGAACCATCCCCCATGAACCGTCTGCCATCCTGTCATTTTTGCGCCATTGTATTATGACGCAGTTGTACCATTATGCCCGATGAAATTGCATTTTTTCTGCCAAAAACTTGTTGGCATAAGCATTGTTAAGATAGCATAGTAGGGCGCAGTTTTGCCTTGCGGAATTTTTACAATAAATAAGAAAAATCAATCATATGTCTAAGATAATAGGAATCGACTTAGGAACAACGAACTCTTGCGTGGCCGTAATGGAAGGCAACGAACCGGTAGTTATTGCCAACAGCGAGGGTAAACGTACAACGCCATCGGTTGTCGCATTTGTTGACAACGGTGAGCGCAAAGTGGGTGATCCGGCTAAACGCCAGGCCATCACCAACCCAACCAAAACCATATATTCGATCAAACGCTTCATGGGAAACAAGTTTGACGAAGTTGGTAAGGAAGTTGCCCGCGTACCCTATAAGGTAGTTAAAGGCGATAACAATACTCCGCGTGTTGAAATTGACGACCGTAAATATACCCCGCAGGAAATATCAGCAATGATATTGCAGAAAATGAAAAAAACTGCTGAGGACTTTTTAGGTACCGAAGTTACCGAGGCGGTTATTACCGTACCGGCCTATTTTAACGATGCACAACGCCAGGCAACTAAAGAAGCCGGCGAAATTGCTGGTTTAACCGTTAAACGTATCATTAACGAACCTACTGCAGCTGCCCTGGCTTATGGCCTTGATAAGGCACACAAGGATATGAAGATCGTCGTATTCGACTGCGGTGGCGGTACACACGACGTTTCGGTACTGGAACTGGGTGATGGTGTGTTTGAAGTAAAATCAACCGATGGTGATACCCACCTTGGTGGTGACGACTTTGACCACGTGATCATCGACTGGCTGGCCGACGAATTTAAAAGCGACGAAGGTATCGACCTGCGCAAGGACCCTATGGCCCTGCAACGTTTGAAAGATGCTGCTGAAAAAGCTAAAATTGAACTTTCGAGCAGTCCGCAGACCGAGATCAACCTGCCCTATGTAACTGCAGTTGACGGCATGCCAAAGCACCTGGTGAAAACATTGACCCGTGCTAAATTTGAGCAGCTGGCCGACAGCCTGATCAAACGTACCATCGAGCCTTGTAAATCGGCTTTGAAAGCGGCTGGTTTAGGTATCTCTGATATCGATGAGATCATCCTGGTAGGTGGTTCAACCCGTATCCCTGCAATACAGGAAGCTGTTGAGAAATTCTTTGGCAAAGCACCTTCAAAAGGTGTTAACCCTGACGAAGTGGTTGCCATTGGTGCTGCTATTCAGGGTGGTGTATTGTCTGGCGATGTTAAAGATGTATTGCTGCTCGATGTTACCCCGCTTTCTTTAGGTATCGAAACCATGGGTGGTGTAATGACCAAACTGATTGAAGCCAATACAACTATCCCAACTAAAAAATCAGAGACATTCTCTACTGCATCTGATAGTCAGCCTTCGGTTGAGATCCATATCCTGCAGGGCGAACGCCCGATGGCGGCGCAAAACCGTACTTTGGGCCGTTTCCACCTGGATGGAATTCCACCGGCTCCTCGTGGTGTGCCACAGATCGAGGTATCGTTTGATATTGACGCCAATGGTATCCTCCACGTAGCAGCTAAAGATAAAGCAACCGGTAAAGAACAGAAGATTCGTATTGAAGCTTCTTCAGGTCTGACCGATGCCGAGATCAAAAAAATGAAGGATGAAGCAGAAGCAAACGCAGAAGCAGATAAAAAGGCGAAAGAGGAAGTTGAAAAACTGAACGGTGCAGACGCGCTGATCTTCACTACCGAAAAGCAATTGAAGGAATATGGTGACAAGATTCCAGCCGACAAGAAAGCACCAATTGAAGAAGGTTTGAAAAAACTGAAAGAAGCTTATTCAGCTAAGGATCTGGCAGCGATTGATACCGCACAGGCCGCTCTGAATGCCGCATGGACCGCTGCTTCGGAAGATATGTACAAAGCTTCTGCTGAAGGTGCACAACAAGCCCCGCCAACCGGTGATGCCGGCGCAGGTCATGAACAAAACACCGACCACGTGACCGATGTTGATTTTGAAGAAGTGAAATAAAATAGTTTTGTAATAGGTGAAAGCCCGCCAGGATATTCCTGGCGGGCTTTTTTGTTGGGGTGGGGGCACGAAACATTTTGCGGCGGAATGCATAAATACCACGCGGAGATTAGGAGGCACCTACGGAGCCTTTTTTTGTGCTGTGGTTGCTATATACAGGGCACTCCTCCGGAGTGGAAATTTGGGGATTTTTTATCCTATAAACCGGGTACTCCTCAGGAGTGTTTATTTGGATTATAGGTTTGCTATAAACAGGGTACTTTGCCGAGTGTTTATTTGGATTATAGGTTTGCTTTTAACTGCGTACACCTTCGAAGTGTCAATTTTAGGGTTTCTATTAACCGGGTATTCTTCCGGATTATTTATTTAGGGGGTAGGTTGGCGTAAAAAGAGTATTCTTACGTAGTGTTAAATTTAGGTTTTCTAAAAAAGGTAATCCTGCCAAGTATTTAGTTTGACAATACTATTTGCTTTTTTGCCGAAATTTAACCTTACGCTTTTGTTCCTGGATTATTTAATCACTCCGTAGGAGTGCCCTGTTTATAGCAAAAATTAAAATGGTATAAGGCTCCATAGGAGCCCCCTGTTAACGGCATTGCTTTCTAAAAATCAAACAAATATCTTTCTTCAAATGGTATATCAAATTTTTCAAGAAACTCAAGATATTCCTGCCGGAAAGTTTTCTTTTTATGGTGCATTTCCTGGTTTTGGATATAGGTAATTACGCTACCTATTTGGGAATGAGAATACGAAAATACTCCGTACCCTTCCTGCCAGCTAAACTTGCCTTTGATCCAGTCTTTAGTATTAATGAAAGTATTGCTTTCAACTTTGAACTCTTTAACAAAATCCGAGATCAATACATTTGGTTTGAATCCAACAAAAATATGAATATGATCGGGCATGCTATTAATGGCCAGCATTTTAGATTTCCGGTTCTGGACAAGAGCGGTA
>CAISPD010000079.1 GCA_903887275.1 uncultured Mucilaginibacter sp. | reverse complement strand
GAGAACGAGAAAAAGATGCGTATTGACATGATGAACGATGCCAAAGAAATGCTGGAAGCGGCCGGTGTAAAAGATGTTAAAACAAAGACCATGGAAGGCATTCTTGGACGCGGTATACACGAGATGGGTACCGCCCGGATGGGTCGTGATCCAAAAACATCGGTTTTGAATGAATGGAACCAGGTATGGGATGCCAAAAACGTATTTGTTACCGACGGCGCTGCCATGGCTTCATCGGCTTGCCAGAACCCATCTTTAACCTATATGGCGCTAACTGCCCGGGCAGCTAATTATGCCGTTGAGCAATTGAAGAAGGGGAGTTTGTGATTGGTTGACTGATGATCAGTTTATCAGTGATTTGTTGGGAGGGTTTACAGGGTTAACAGAATCAGGGGTAAAAATGAGGTAAGGTGTTGAATTACAGTGTTTTGAACGAAAAATGTGTCAACCATGATTTATCTTCTTTCTATTTTAAGGTATTGTAAATCAATAAGTTAATAATATCGCAAAATTTACCTGTTAACAGAACTTCAATCGCACAAGCTTATTTCTTAGCCCTGGCTTTTTCTTCATTCTCAAGTTTTCGGGTAAGCACTATTTTTTCGATCAGGTCAAATGGCAGGGGGATAGCCGGATCAAAATGCAGGGTAGTGCCCGAAACTTTATGGCCTTTTAAATCTTCAGCCATTTTTTTGTTGATCGAAGTACTCATAGGGTACAGACTGCAATATTTTTTATTAACGCCAAAACCAACCAGCATATAATGCCATTTAAAGGCCGGTACCTGGTAGCTGATCATTTCAGTTGCTTCCGGAGCAATGCCACGTATTATGCTTCTGATCTCTTGCAGGGTGCCATGAAAGATTTCAGGTTGCATGGCAATATATTCGTCAATGCTTTTAGGTTCTATGGTATTATTCCTGCTCATAGGCTTCTTTTAGCAGCGCTATTTCTATCTTGTTCATTTGCATCATGGCGTGCATTACCCTTCCGGCTTTTTTCCTGTCGGGGTCAGCCAGGTATTTGCTGAGGGCATTGGGTACTACCTGCCAGGTTAAACCGAATTTATCATCCAGCCAGCCACATCGGTTAGGTTTGCCGCCTTCGCCCAGTTTATCCCAGTAATGATCAACTTCTTCCTGTGTTTCGCAATGAATGAAAAAGGAGGTGGCAGGCGAAAATTTGAACATGGGGCCTCCGTTAAGTGCGTAAAAATCTGTTCCATTTAATTGAAACTCGACTGAAAACACCGGACCATTGTCGCCAGCGCGACTTACACGCAAAACTTTTGAATCTTTAAAAATGGACAAATAGAAATTCATAGCTTCCTCGGCCTGGTTGTCGAACCAAAGGAAAGGGGTTATTTTTTGCATATTGTTTTTGATATTAAAATGAAGGTAGCAACTTTCAACCGAAAAATCCTGCTGCAGGTTGATTGCTATTTCAGGCCTTTACCATCATCAACTCAATCGCCTTCTTTCCGTATCCCTTTAAACAAAGCATAAATAGCCATAGCATGACCATGACCTAAATCAAAATCGTCTTTTAACCATCTGACAATATCGCCGGCTTTGGTTGTAGCGGTTATTTCACCGTTCAATAAAAAGCCTTTTTGCGTTGCAAGTTGTTTTAGTTCGTCGGGACTTTTGCCGGTCTTTTTTTGAATGCTATCTAAATAAGCCTGAAATGACATGTTCGGTTTTTAATTTGGTTTTCCAATTTAAATTAAAAGAACCGCCCATGCAATTTTGCCTCGAAATTTATAGGCAAAAAAAAACCCGGGGGTAGCCGGGTTCCTTTTGCTTTTTAAATGGTTGTTTATGGTATAGCTACATATAAACTTCCTGCCGGAACGATCCTGGTACTTTGAATAACCGAATATGGTAGGTAAAAATAGCCATGGTTGCCCCATGGGGTACCCCAGGAGTTCTGGCAAATAAATACACCGCCACCTGGCTGCGTGCTATCATTTATATATCCAACAATTGGCACGGCATGACCGCCAAGTAACCTTACACCACTTGCCAGCGAACCACTGGAAGTTAGTGGGTTATAAGTATAACTTGTGGTACTAAGACCTTCGAAATATTGGTAGGTTGAAGTTTTGTCATAAACGTTAAAGCCCATCATTACGGGTTTATTATTCAAAAGGGCATTCTTCACATCATTAACCAGGTTGGTTTTGGTACTGGAGATCACATAATAGCCTTTGGTGGTAGTGCCGGTACTGTTGGTAGTGCCGCTTTGTACACCTATAGGGTAATTATTTGGCGCTACAGGTATTGTTGTAGAGCCATAATTAAAATAATTATAAGGGTAAGTAGTGAATGGAGCAGTTGCCGAAGTAGCCACATTATAACCACCAGAACCCAGTACAAAAGGATATTTGTAATTGGCTTCGTTTGTAATGCCATCAAAAGTATAACCGTTATAAGTTAAAGGCGTACCAGTACCTGAATTATTGGAAAGTCCTTGTAAGGTTTGCCCGATATTCACCATGTTGGCACCCTGGTCAGTGCCGATGGTTTGTTTATTGATAACTACACGTTCAACAAAGTATAAAAACAGCGGGCTGAGTGCATTGGCAACGGTGTTGGTTGTACCGTAAAGTGGCTCATCCGAAGTATTCGGGATAGCATTTTGGGTTGCCAGTGTAATGGCATTCGCTGCAGTGAAATTGGCGATAACCGGCACCGTATTGTTTTTGTAATAATACAATATCTCGTCGGTTTCAGCGCCGCAGAAGCCTGTACATGCTCCCAATTGACCCTGATCGCGGATTTGTGGCGTAACCAGTAAATAGGAGCTATAGGCAGTACCATTATAGGTTAAACCATCCGGTTGCAATTTGTGCGCAAATAAATTTGGTGAATAAACAGGTACACTTGCCCATTGTGAGGGCTCCATGGGGTTTAGACCCATTCCATGCTGGCTGGTTTCAGTAACTGTTGTTTTGTTTGGATTTACTGCGTCTGAATTTTTTTTACAACTGAATAAGATTGAACTTACTACTGAAAGTGCCACAAGGCCT
>CAISPD010000078.1 GCA_903887275.1 uncultured Mucilaginibacter sp. | reverse complement strand
TGACCCTTGGTGCAATTGCTGCTGCAATAGGACTGATCATTGATGATGCAATTGTTGTAGTAGAACAAATTCATCGCACCCATGAGGAACATCCGGATGAGCCAACACCTGTTTTACTCCAAAAGGCAGTCGACTATCTTTTTCCGGCCATGATCGGCTCTTCGATCAGTACTATTGTCATCTTTATCCCTTTCTTTTTAATGAGCGGAGTAGCTGGGGCTTATTTCAATATTCTCACCAATACCATGATCATTACGCTGGTTTGCTCCTTCCTGGTTACCTGGATCGGTTTGCCCGTGATCTATTCTATACTCAGCCGCAAACGAAAGAAAATAACAAGTACCCAAAAAAAGGAAGAAATACATCTGGTAAAAAAGCAACAGTGGGTAAAATGGTTTATCCTTCGCCCATGGCTAAGCATTATTATTGCAGGAGTTTGTATAGCAGCCCTGGTAATACTGCCCGGCTTATTGGAAACCGGTTTTCTTCCGGATATGGATGAAGGAAGTATTGTACTTGATTACCATTCGCCTGCCGGCACCTCGCTGGAAGAAACTGACAGGATGCTTCGTGAGGTAGAAAAGATCATTGTTAATGTTCCCGAAGTACAGGCCTATTCGCGAAGGACCGGTACGGAAATGGGCTTTTTTATTACCGAACCAAACCGCGGGGATTACCTGATACAACTAAAAAAGAAACGGGATAAAACCACAGATGATGTGATCAGCGATCTAAGGCAAAAGATCGCAGCAAACCAACCTGCTTTGAAGATCGAGTTCGGTCAGGTAATTACTGATATGCTGGGAGATCTCACAACATCAGTAGAACCTATTCAGATCAAAGTTTTTGGCGATAATCCTGATAAGTTGCATGAGCTTTCAAAGCAAATTGCAAAAGCAACTACCATGGCAAAAGGTACTGCTGATGTTTTGGATGGTATCGTTATCGCTGGTCCATCCGTAAGTATCGACCCCATTTATAGCAAATTGGCACAATATAATATCAGCCCCGCCAGTTTGCAGTTTCAATTGCAAACCTCACTTGAGGGAAATATAATCGGGAATATTTTGGAACGTGAGCAGCTTTCGCCCATAAGGATGGTTTATCCCGGCAATCGCGCACTCAGGGTAGAAGACATCAAAAACGAAACAGTATTTACACCGGCAGGTAAGCTCATACCTATTGGCGAACTTGCTACTGTAAAACTTTATGGAGGCGAAGCGGAGATCAATCGCGAAAACCTTCAGGCGATGGGCATCATTACAGCCCGTTTAGACAGCGCGGATATTGGCAGTGTTATGCCAGCTATTCAAAAAAGCATTGCCCATAACGTTAACCTGCCCGAAGGGTACCACATTGAATACGGCGGCGATTATGCGCAACAGCAGCGATCATTCAAAGAACTGCTGACAATTTTGATTGTTGCCAGTCTTTTGGTTTTTGGCGTGATACTGTTCCTTTTCAAACAGTTTCGTATCGCGCTGCTTATTCTGATCGTTGCTGTGCTGGGTACATCCGGAAGCATTCTTGCACTTTACATTACTAAGACTCCTTTAAATGTTGGCAGTTATACTGGTTTGATCATGATTGTTGGTATTATAGGCGAAAATGCCATTTTTACCTTCCTGCAATTCAAACAAAGGGCGCAGGAGATCATGGAAAACCATCCCGGAATCGTGCATCAGGATATTAATGAGGCTATCGTTTATGCTATTTCAACACGCCTTCGCCCTAAATTAATGACCGCCGTTGGCGCAATTGTTGCATTATTGCCGCTGGCCCTGGGTATTGGTGCGGGTGCACAGTTACATCAGCCATTGGCCATTGCGGTTATTGGTGGCTTTCTGGTGGCATTGCCATTATTGCTGATCGTACTCCCAAGTATGCTTCGTATTTTTTACCGCTCGGGCGAATTTCACAAACCGCATCATAACTATTTGTAAACAAAAAGTGACCTAAGGCAGTTTTTTTCGGTTATTTACAATTATCTTTATCCGCTGGAACATCAGTTACTGACCTCCTTGATTTCCAATAAACCAAACAACGTAAAACGGTTTTCAACCCCGATTGAAAACCGTATGGCTATTGATAAAAACATCAGAAAATAAAGTAATATAAGCATGGCATTGAGAACTGATTTTGTCTATTCTACCGAATCTGAACCACACCGAATTCGTACTAAAAAAATCTTAAAACAATTTCCCGAGGTTAGGAATTTAATTGGAAAAAACCCATTGACCATGGTCGCAATTATCGGCCTTGTAGGTTCTATGCTGGGTGTTTCCTGGCTGGTGCGCGATCAATCATGGTGGATAGTTTTTGCTGCGGCTTATTTTTATGGAGCATTTGCCAACCATTCACTTTTTGTGATGATCCATGAATGTGCCCACCAATTGTTATTCAAAAATGCACTGGCTAATCGCTGGGCGGCAATTTTTGCCAACCTGCCGCATATTATGCCAGGCGCGATCTCTTTTGAAAAATACCATATCAAGCACCACTCTTTTCAGGGTATACATGAATTAGATGCCGACTTGCCAAACCGCTGGGAAGCTAAACTGATACATAATTATTTCATTGGTAAAGTACTTTGGCTATTATTCTTCCCTATTTTTCAGGGAACAAGGGTATCCCGTTTAAAAGAGATCAAATTTTTTGACACCTGGCTTTTGATCAATATTGTAGTACAAATAGCCTTTACAGCGGCCGTTTGGTACTTTATCGGTTTCCATGCGGTAGCATTTATGTTTATCAGCTTTTGGTTCTCTATCGGCCTGCATCCACTCGGCGCACGCTGGGTACAGGAACATTACCTTACCTTTAAAACCGAACAGGAAACCTATAGCTATTATGGTGTTTTAAATACCGTAGCATTTAACGTTGGTTACCACAATGAGCATCACGACTTTCCATCGATACCATGGAATAAGTTACCGGAACTGAAACGTACTGCACCCGAGTATTACGATACTCTACAATCCCATAAATCATGGACAGTATTGTTTTTCCGCTTTCTTTTTGAACGCGAAATATCACTCTTCAACAGAATTGTAAGAAAAGAACGCGGTAAAGTTGCACTTACAGATGTTTCAAAACCGGATCTGGAAGCTGAATTAATAAACTAATTTTTTTAGTCGTAAACATTTGCTTTTTTGACGTTACTCTTTATATTTGCTAATATATTTAGTATTTATGAAAAGTGTAACAGCAGCCGAGCAATTAACTATTTTTAGCCGCTACCTTGGCCAACAGGTAGTGATCAGGAGTTTACTGAATAATGAAGAAAGTATCGGAACAATTCAGGGTATCAGACAAGGTGCCATTCTGATCACATCGGATGACGTTCATCGCTGGATACCTTTAACGGATAGATTCAGGGTTTGCGAAATAAAACTCTTGCTAAAACCCTTAAGAAAGCTTACCGCTACTATTATAGAAACTGCCAACAGCTTACCCGTGCAAGCTTTTATTACACCATATTACCAGCAATTAGGATTTGACATGCCAGTGTTTGTAGCACCCGGTCATCCCTGCAATTGTAAATATCTGCACGAGATCGGATTAGCTGATTACCGCAATGCTGATGAGATTTTGGGAAGCGGTCAACTTTCATTGGCTTCAGTTTCAAACTAATATCGCCATTTTGCCGTTATAATCCTTTAAACAGTATAAGTTGACCAAATCATGTAGAATTTTGGTTTTCTTTGCAAAAAATTCAGGTAAGGCAAAATGAGTCGTTCAAAAAAAATAAAGATCATCGTTCCGATTGCGATCATCCTTTTTTTTGCGGCTTTTGCTGAACACAGGCACGATGCCCAGCAAGTTAATATTACTGGCCACCTCCGAAATAAAGAACTGGATGAAATTTCGGGCATAGCAGTTTCTGGTATCCGAAAAGATATTTATTACATCCACAACGATAGTGGAGATACCATCCGTTTTTTTGCGATAAGCCCCGATGGTACATTAAAAAACACCATTTACTTTAAAGGCGATCCAAATGAACCGCAGGGCGTAGCCGATTGTGAAGATATAGCCATTGGAATTGGGCCCGACAAGAACAAGAGTTATATATACCTGGGTGATATAGGCGACAACAAGGGAGTACGAAAATACCTGACTGTTTACCGTCTTGAAGAAAAAGAGAACTGGGCCAAAGATAGCCTTGTAAAAAATGCAGTTTCTGTTGCAGTTCATTTTAGATATCCCGACGGGGCAAAAGATGCCGAGACCCTGATGATAGACCCGATAGAAAAACTGTTGTATATTGTTTCAAAACGGGCCGATTCAGTTACGGTTTACACCTCACCGCTAAACTTTAAACCAAACGATACGGTAACGCTAAACAAAAAGTGCAAATTGTATTTCAATGGTTTCAGGCCCTTTAAATGGATAACTGCCGGAGATATCTCGCGCGACGGGCAGCAAATACTTCTAAAAAGCTACGAAAAGGTTTATTACTGGAAACGCAACAATAATGAACCGGTGTGGCAAACTTTACTAAAGAAACCATCTGAATTGCCCTACAAACCCGAAAAACAGGGCGAAGCAATAGGCTTTACACTTGATGGCAACGGCTATTATACAACCAGCGAGGGTGTGTTTGCGCCGATATA
This sequence comes from uncultured Mucilaginibacter sp., assembly GCA_903887275.1. Classification (GTDB taxonomy): domain Bacteria; phylum Bacteroidota; class Bacteroidia; order Sphingobacteriales; family Sphingobacteriaceae; genus Mucilaginibacter. The sequence continues at coordinate 15,838 of CAISPD010000078.1, read as the reverse complement.
TTATTACGCAAGTCCGAAATGAAATTTGAAAATCACCTCCCGGGCTAGGATCTTATCAATAGGGTGTTACCCAAACCGTTCAACCTTATAAGCTTCTATATCAACCGACGTAGCTTCTCCACCCAATAATTCTGCTATGATTTTTCCTGTTGCCGGACCCAGACTCAGGCCAATCATGGCATGGCCGGTAGCCACAGCCAGGTTATTGTATTTGGCCGATAAACCAATATAAGGCATCCCATCTGGTGAAACAGGCCGGAAACCAAACCAAATATCTTTTTTCGCTGGCAAAGCAGGTTTAAAATCGGGAAAATATTTGGGCACCGATTCAACGATACCACGCACCCGGTTCATATTGATCTGTTGATTGATCTTACCAACTTCCATGGTACCACCGTAGCGGATGCTGCCATTCATAGGCGTTACCGCTACCCGCGCTTCGCATAAAATAGCCGGAATGCTCATCTTTTTCGTTTCATCCTGCGGCACCATAAATGAATAACCCTTACCCGGCATTAATGGCACTTTAATACCTGTAAGCCTGGCAACGGCCGGCGACCAGGAACCGGAAGCAATGACATAAGAATCTCCTTTAAATTCTTTATCAGCACTTCTCAATCCAGTGATATTAACATTTTGATGATCAATATGTTCTATCCTGGTGTTTCGGTGGATAGTTACGCCAGTCTTTTCGAGGTATTGCACCAATGCAAGCATCAATTTATTTGGATACAAATGGGCATCAGAATGGTAATGCACAGCACCAGCAATATCCAGATCGATACCAGGTTGCAAAGCTTTGCACTGCTCGGGGCTCAGGTATTGCGCATCCAGGCCAAGTTCTCCTGCTTCGGCCGCCAGGTGTTGTTCCTCTTCCACCATTCTGGCAGTTTTAAAGAGCATTAAAATCCCTTTATCCTCGATCCCAAACTCTAATTTAGTATCCGAAGCAAATTCCAGGTAAAGCTGCTTGCTTAAAACAGAAATATCTGTTAAAGGCCTTACCGACCGTTCAACATGCTTTTTGGTAGCGCTTTTGATAAACTTAAGTCCCCAACTGATAAGTTCGGGATTAAGTGACGGCCTTACATAAAACGGACTCTTACTATCAAACATCCATCTTATTCCCTGCTCCACCATACCCGGTGCCGCTAAAGGCACAAAATGGCTAGGCGTGATCATACCCGCATTGCCAAACGAACAATTGTCTGATAGATCGCCTTGCTCAACAATTTCAACTTCCCAACCTGATTTACGCAGGTAATAGGCCGAAAACAAACCTATAACACCGCCACCAATGATTATTGCTTTACTCATAATTATATCACCTGGAACCCGTAAGCATACGGGTCTTCATCATCAATTTTAATTGTATTATAGCCATATACCCTGGCCCAGCCTTCAATTCCGGGCACTATAGCCGGTCGGCCACCAATAGATACTTCATCCTCTACGGTACCGATGAACTGGCTGCCAATAATGCTTTCGTGGATAAACTTATCCCCTTTTTTCAATTTTCCTTTGGCATGCCATTGCGCCATCCTGGCCGATGTTCCGGTACCGCAGGGAGAGCGGTCAATTGCCTTGTCGCCATAAAACACTGCGTTCCTTGCTGTTGCTTCCGGCGACAAAGTTGTGCCTGTCCAAAGGATGTGGGTACAGGTATTGATCGTTGGATTTTCAGGGTGAACGAATGTGTATTTTTCATTGATCCTTTGTCGCATTACCCTGCTCCATGAGATCAACTGATCTGCAGTATAGTTTTCCAAACCTTTAAAATTAGGCTGCGGGTCAACTATTGCATAAAAATTGCCGCCATAGCTCACATCCACGGTCAGCTTACCCAGATCGGGGCATTCAACTTCAAGGCCCTCCGCAGCAAGGTAAGATGGCACGTTTACCAGTTTAACCGACTTAACTTTGCTGCCCTCTTGCTTATAACTGATCAGCACCAAGCCTGCCGGCGCCTCCATCCTCACAATACCGGGAGTTTTTGGAACGATAAACCCCTCTTCTATTGCTATGGTGATGGTACCAATAGTACCGTGACCGCACATGGGCAAACATCCGCTGGTTTCTATAAATAGAACAGCAACATCGTTGGCTGGATCATGCGGGGGATACAAAATGCTACCCGACATCATATCATGCCCTCTCGGTTCAAACATCAGCCCTTTGCGGATCCAATCATACTCGCGCAAAAAATGCTGACGTTTCTCGCTCATGTTAGCACCCTCGAGGTTGGGACCACCGCCCGCCACTAAGCGAACAGGGTTACCACAGGTATGGGCATCTATACAAAAAAAAGTTTTACTCGCCATTTTTTTTAAGTCTTGAGTTTTAAGTCCTGAGCCCTAAGTCCAAACTTCAGACTCCAAACTCAAACACAACTATTTTGTAAAAACACCATCAACGCTCCGCCAAATACCAAGGGGGTTAGCGTCCTTTAGTTCAGGAGGCAGCAAATCGGGTGCCCAATTTTGGAAAGCCACTGGCCTCACAAAACGTTTGATGGCACCAGTGCCTACCGAAGTAAAACGACCATCGCTGGTAGCAGGATATGGCCCGCCGTGCTGCATAGACGGCACAACTTCGACGCCAGTTGGTACATTATTCAATATTACACGGCCTGCAATAGTAACCAGGCTATTAATAGGATCTTTATAGTTTATCAGATCTTCCCCATCAGCTACCACACTTGCTGTTAATTGTCCCTGTAGTGCAGCGATAACCTGTTCCAATTCGACAACGCTTGCAGCTACCACCAATAAAGAAAAAGGGCCGAATACCTCCTCACTCAATTTTGGATTTTTAAGAAAATCTACCACACTAACCTCAGCTACTAATGGTACAGCCTGGTTGGATTTGGTACCATTTTCACTGGCTGATTTACCGAGCACTTCAACACCTTGTTCAGACAATACTTCTGCTGAAAGTTTTTCAAAGTTATGGTGTATGCCGGCGGTAAGCATGGTTGCAGGAGCAATTTTTGCTATAGCTGTACCCAGTGCCTCTTTAAATTTGCCTGTTGACTGTGAATCAACCGTAATCAACAAACCAGGATTCGTACAAAACTGGCCGGCACCCAAAGTAATAGATGCGGCATAATGTTCAGCAATTTGCTGGTAGCGGTTTTCAATAGCTTCCGGTAAAATTATTGTTGGGTTGATGCTGCCCATTTCCGCAAATACAGGTATAGGCACCTGGCGTTGCTGTGCCAGTTTCACCAGGGCCGTTCCACCCCTAAATGACCCCGTAAAGGTTACTATTTTAGTTTTTGGATGTTTTACCAATGCTTCGCCAATGGCATATCCATCATCAAAAAGCATGGAAAATACACCCTCCGGCAAATTGTTTTTCTGAGCTGCTTCTTTGATCGCTTCAGCCACCAATGCGCTGGTACCGGGATGTGCAGGATGCGCTTTTACGATAACGGGGCAACCTGCAGCCAATGCAGAAGCTGTATCGCCTCCGGCAACAGAAAATGCCAGCGGGAAATTGCTCGCGCCAAATACTACAGCCGGCCCCATCGGCACCAGCAATTTGCGAATATCGGGGCGCGGTGCAGGCTGGCGATCGGGTTGCGCATTATCGATCACCGCCTCAACCCAGGAACCTTCTTTTACCAGATTGGCAAACATCGTGAGTTGGCCAGTAGTTCGGCCCCGTTCGCCCTGCAAACGCCCCATGGGCAAACCGCTCTCGGCCATGGCACGTTCGATCAATTGATCGCCGATGGCATTGACACCCGCTGCAATATCAAGCAAAAATGTTGCCTTGGTATCTTTGTCGATGTTACGGTATACAGCAAAAGCTTTTTCTGCCAAAGCCAATGCCTTGTCGACATCTTCTTTACCGGCGACCTGAAAATCCCCTTCCAGCTCCTTACCCGTAGATGGGTTGATGGCGCGAAAGGTTTTGCTACCGTCGGTATATTGATTTCCTATTAGGTTTTGTGTTTTCATAGAATGGCTTTGTGAATCTCTGTGCGCTCTTTGCGTGCTTTGGTGGTTAAAAAATCAACCACAAAGTTCACAGAGAATTTTTACAGAGAGCACTAAGTTAATGAGTTATAATTGCTTTTACTGCTGTGCTTAGCTTATCCGCCCCCAGCTACCTTCAGGCAAAATTGGCCTGATTGCCAAAGCATCGTTAATGATCTTCAATACCCGTTCGCGCTCGGCTCCCTGTATCTTCAGACGCGGGGCGCGTACGTTCTCGGTACCAATACCTGTTGCAACTTCGGCAAGTTTGATGTATTGAACCAATTTAGGATGAATATCCAGTTCGAGTACAGGCAAAAACCAACGGTATATGGCCAGCGCTTCAGGGATACGTCCGGCCTTTACCAATCTAAAAATCGCTACAGTTTCTTTCGGGAAAGCATCAACCAAACCTGCAACCCAGCCATCGGCACCCATTACCAGGCTTTCCATAGCCAGGGGATCGACGCCCGTCAACAGCTTAAACCTGTCGCCAAAACGGTTGATCATCCGGGTAACATTGGAAATATCCCTGGTTGATTCCTTTACCGCCTGGATATTATCAAACTCCGCCAATTGGGCGAACATATCCAAAGTTACTTCGATCTTATAATCCACCGGATTATTATAGATCATGATCGGTAAATGCGTGCTTTTAGCAACCGCTGCAAAAAATTCAACCGTTTCGTGATCATCGGCTTTATAACGCATCGGCGGCAGCATCATCAATCCGCTGGCACCATTATCAATCGCTTTTTGGGCAACATTTATAGCAGCTTTAGTTGTTTGTTCGGCTATATTGAGCAATACCGGTACTTTGCCATCAACAAAATCTACGGTATGTTTCAGCAAGTTAAATTTCTCTTCATCGCTTAAAACACTTGCCTCGCCTAATGAACCACCCAAAATTAATCCATCAACGCCTGCCTCTAATTGCGCATTGATATTATGATCAAATGCTGCGAAATCCAGTTCATCATTGTCCGTGAACTTGGTTGTAACTGCGGGGACTACCCCTTTCCATTCAAATTTCATATTTTTTTGTTTCCCGCTACTCAAGGCAACGTTTTGTTTTATCGTGGTTTTGATTAATTGCTGAATTACTATAGCACCCGGATCAATTTGACACCATGTGGTGGGATCTTAAAATTAAATTTGCCAGCCGATGGAATAATTGAATGCATTGTCCATACATCAAAAGTTTTCAAATGACCATTAAATAACTCGTCTTTGATATCCAGCGACTCGGTTTGGTATTGATCCGAAGTATTAAAAATACCGATGGCCTTATCTCCATTTTCAAGTTCTTTCACCCAGATTTGAATATTGTCCGTCTTCCGAACCTGCCGGGCTTCCCTACCTAAAGCATCCTGGCTGATCGCTAATACCCCGTCGTTGGTCAGCAGGTTCAGCGTAAACCTATCCAATTTGCCCATATCGCAACCAATTAGTAATGGCGAGGATAACAGGGCCCACAAACTGATATGGGTATATTGCTCATCCGGCGTCAGGCGGCTGTTATGCTGGCTATCGCCCCAGCCTACTTTACCTACCACCAACATGTCAGGGTCGTTAAAATGCCCCGGTTGCGCATGTGGGGCAGCAATATCCTGCCCGAATCCTATTCCTGACATGCTTGACCAGGTATCTTCAATATCACCGGTTGTACGCCAGCTGTTTCCACCAACTGCAGCCGCCCAGTTCCACGAATCGCCCATTCCATACTGGCAAAAGCTATACAGGATATCGCGGTGTACTTTGTCCAGTGATGCGCGCATTACCTGGTATGGCTTTTTATATTCATCCAAACTCGGACTGGCCGGAGCGATCTGTCCGTAAGAACACCAGTCGTACTTTAAATAATCAATACCCCAGTTGGCATAGGTTTGCGCATCCTGATCTTCATGCTGATAGCTGCCCAGATAACCACCGCAAGTTCTTGGACCAGGCGAAGAGTAAATTCCCATCCTTAATCCAAGGCTATGTACATAGTCTGTCAGGCCTTTCATATCAGGGAACTTTTCGTTGGTGACAATTGTACCATCGGCCGCACGTTGCGGGGCTTCCCAACCGTCATCAATATTGATATAGGTCCATCCATGAGCACTTAGCTTTGCTGCCATTTGGTCGGCGGCAACTCTTACCCGCTTATCATTTACACTTAATCCGAAAGCGTTCCAGCTGTTCCAACCCAATGCCGGTGTAAGACCGATCAGATCACCTATCCTGATGGTGAATTTCTTATGATCAACGCCTAATTTATTGCTTGCTGTAAAGGTTACATGGTAATCGCCTTTAGCAGCTACTATCCCGGTGATAATTCCTGTATTGGCGTCAAGCTTTAGTCCATCTGGTAAACTATCTACTTTATAGGAAATAGGTTGCTGACCCGTAGCAGGTATTTTGTACAGGAACGGGTTTCCCGGGCGTTCGCCAAAAACATTCGGGCCGTTGATCTTAACTTGAGCCGATACCTCAGGTGTCAGAATGTAGGGTGTCCCCTCCGATTTTTTAACAGGATTCACTGATCGTTTATCGGTAAAAGAATAGGTAATCAGATATGATTTTTTAGCCAGCGGGCCAGTATTCAGCGTATATGAAAATGGCTTTCCTTTAGAAAATGCTGCCGGGCTCTGCTTTTGAACGATTACCCGACTTGTTTCCGGATCAGTAATTTTAATGTTCAGCGTTCCGCTATAGCTATATTTCCCAGCGGCCAGCAATTTAACAGATTTTGTAAGCGAACCTGCCGCACCGTAACCGAATTCTGCTTCATTACTGATCTCAATATTGTCTGTCAGATCAACCATGTGCAAACGAAAAAGTTCGCCATACAAGCCACCTATACCACCAGTATCAAACAAACGTACTGCTATAACATTTTTTGCATCCCAATGTATCGCAGGATCATTTACTGCCAGGCTAAATGAACCGGGGCCATAATTGCCATTTTTGATATCGCCTGTTTTCCAGTTTTTATAAACTAATATACCGTTCAGGTATACCTCACCCCCATCATCAAGGTTGCCCAGATCAAAATGCAAACTATCTTTCAAAAATGCTTTGATTTTTAAAGTTGATGGGATACGTACGTTCAAGCGATACCAGCCAAATCCGTCGGTATGCGGGTAACCTTGCTCTTCCCAGGGCTGGCTAACATTGGCAGCCTGCCAGCCACTGTCATTATAGTTTGAAGCCGACCATGCGGCCGAATCACCTATCTTCAATTTCCAACCCTGCTTAAGCGTAATGTCCTGTGCAAATGCGCCGGAAAGGACACTTAAAAAGGTTAACAGTAAAACTATTCTTCTCATGGTTTAATTGGTTTTATTTGGTCAATAAAGTCAGATCAGTAACGCGTTCAGGGAACCAAACCGTCATTTCCCCTTTGCCCCGGTTGGCCCATGAATAATAAGGAATTGCGGTAAGCGTAGTATTTTGCGTGTTTATATTTTGGCCCGAAGGATCGATTTGTACACTTCTCACATCTGCTTTAAGCACCAGAACGCCATTTAGCAGGTTGGCATCATATACCGAACTGAATACCGCATCGCGTGGCACAATGATGTTGCAGGCCTGTCCGTTATTATCCTTCCATTCGGCACAATACATGATCGGACCTCGTTGGAGAGCTACTTTGCCTTTATCGTCATCAATTTTATCCAGGGCTGCAACACGGCGAACTTCCATTGGCAAGTCAACAGTGACCCGATCATTCTTCTTCCATTTTCTGCTGATCACCGCGTAGCCGTGTTCAATTTCATAGGCTACTTGCTTACCATTTACGCTTATCTCTGTTTTTTTGCCCGACGGGCTTTCGTATTGGTACAAGTTTGAAGGAATGGCCTCATCCTGTGCCCAACCCGGTATTCGTATCCTGATGGTTGCTTCTAATGCTGATTCAGGATTGATGGTAAATTGCAGCGCACCATCCCAGGGATAATTGTTTTGCTGGGTAATACTTAGCTTTTTATTGTTGATGATCAGATTACCGGTGCCGCTGATAAACAAATTGATATAGACCGAATTGCCATTTTGCGCATACACATAACCGGGAATAGAAGGTATTAACCGTACCACATTAGTAGGACAACATGAACAGGTGAACCAGCCCGAGCGCTCTGGCTCGGTGTCTTCTGTCCTGAAATTTTTACTGATCTGCATGGCATTGGTATAAAAGAAAGACTTACCATCTAATCCCACGCCTGATATCAAACCATTATAAAGTGTCTTCTCAAGCACATCAATATATTTTGAATCGCCATGCAGCAAAAACATCCGCTGGTTCCAAAAAACACTGCCTATTGCGGCACATGTTTCGTTATAAGCCGTAGCGTTAGGCAACTCATAATTTTCGCCGAAGCGTTCGCCATCACCTACTGCACCAATGCTGCCCTGCACATACATTTTTTTACCTACCATATTGTCCCATATCCGGTCAATGGCTTTCAGGAATGAAGTATCGCCGGTCAGCGCCGCAACATCGGCCATACCGGAATAAAGATACATGGCCCTAACCGCATGTCCTTCTGCCTCATCCTGCGCTATTACAGGTATATCGTCCTGGAAATATTTGCCGTTCTCGAATTCGTTTTTACTCTTTTTATTATAGTCTTTGTGTCCGCGTTGCTCGATAAAAAATTTAGCAAGGTCCAGGTAGTCTTTCTTGCCCGAAATACGGTAAAGTCTGACCAGCCCCATTTCAACTATTTCGTGACCAGGCGCAACATGTTTTTTCTGGGGGCCAAAAGTACGCACCAGCAGATCGGCATTTCTTAAAGCAATATCCAAAAGATTACGTTTACCGGTTGCCATGTAATGAGCAGCTGCAGCCTCATATAAATGGCCGGCGTTGTAAAGCTCATGGCTCATTTTCTGCTCGTTTATCCAACGCTCGGGACCGGCCCAGGGACCGGGGTTCAGCGGGTCGATACTACGGGCCGTATACAGATAGCCATCCGGTTCCTGTGCCTTGTGGATAATATTGATCAGCGAATCAAGATATCGGGCCAATGCAGGATCGGGATGCTCAGCCAATGAATAAGACGCACCTTCGATAGTTTTATAAATGTCTGTATCATCGAAAGGATAAACCGTGCAAAATTTACCCTTGTGCTCGGCCGCCATGATGAAGTTTTTGATCCTCCCTGTACTGTCGCAGCGCTGAAACGATGCAGGAATGGTAACCGTCCGGTTTGTCTCAATGCGAGCATTCCAGAATTTGTCGGCAAATTTCACACTTGTAAAGGGAACGGGCTGTATCGGATAGTCTTGTTTCTGAGCGTAGGCCGTTAAAGTTAAACTACTCCATATTAAAATGCCGATCTTCGTTTTCATGGCTTGCTTCTCGTTCAAAGGACTGATGAAGTTAATCAAAAAATTATTCTGATCAGTTTCAGTAGTCCGGTGCTTTGTGAAAAATTAGAATAAACCAAAGTTACAACGTCTGTGCTTTCCAATAAACGGAATTCTTATCCATATATAACTGTATTTTAACCTCATTTTGATCAATTTGACATTTTTAGGGCAAAATAAAGAGAAAATATTACTGTAAAATTTAAATATTGCTGTTGAAAACTTAACATTAACGGACGTTTGCTTTTAGAAAAAAGACTTATATTTAGTTCAATTAAAAACCAAATATGAAAAGAAGAATTTTGATACCGGGCGCACTGATCGCCTTTGCTTTATTTGTAATGGCTATTGTAGCCGATCTGAACGGAAAGTGGAGAGGTGCAATCAAAACACCTGATGGGAACGAAATACAAGTTACCTATAATTTTAAAGTAGACGGAGATAAACTAAGCGGTACAGCTGAATCGCCGGCTGGTTTGGTTACGATAGACAATGGCAAGATCACCGGCGATACGTTTAGCTTCAAAGTAACTGTTGATGGTAACGACTACCCACACAAAGGGAAATTTTATACCGATTCATGTGGAATGGACATCGATTTTGGTGGCCAGTCGTCTCATTTTGTAGTAATACGGGATATCAGCAAATAAATTTCAACCCAAACAGTTCATAGTAGGGCTCTGCTGCCATTTGGCACAGGGCTTTTTTATTGAACTTATTTATATATTTAGAAAAATAAAATCAGACGAAATGAAAAAAGCAATTTTGTTCTTTGGGATTGTCATAGCTCTTGCCTTAGCGGCATTCACCTGGTTCAAAGATATCAACGGCAATTGGTCGGCAAAATTAAAGGGGCCAGACGGAAACGAATTCCCGATTTCTTATACCTTTAAAGTTGATGGCGGAACATTGACCGGTACCGTAACTTCCCAGATCGGCACTTTCGACATTTCAGAAGGCAAAGTTGAGGGCGACAGCTTATGGTTTATTGGAAATATAAAAACCATGAAGATCAAAAATAAAGGCAAGTACTTTGCAGATGGCGATTCTATTAGCCTTCGCGTAGGTGCACGCTCAACACATACCACACTCAGGCGTTCGACAGAAAAATAAATTGATTTGTAACAGGACGATACTATACCGCGTCCAAATATTAAACAGAAACAGACACCCAAATCCCTCAAGATCATGAAGAAAAAAATGTTAATGACTATCGTATTGCTTCTTAGCTTTACTGCCGTTTTTGCCTGGTTTGCCGATTTGAACGGCAATTGGAGTGGCACACTGAGCACACCGGATGGCCAGCAATTCCCGTTGAACTACACGTTCAAAATTGACGGCACAAAACTAACTGGTACTGCTACAAACCCGCAGGGCACTGTTGATTTAACCGGAGGAAAAGTGAAAGGTGACAGTATATTTTTCGATCTTGATGCCGGAGGAATGAGTATTCCACATACCGGTAAGTATTTTGCAACAGGCGATTCGGTTAGCCTGAACATCGATTACCAGGGAATGGCATTTCATACAACTTTGAAAAGAGCTGTTGATAAAAAATAAAGGAAATCAAGCTATTTCTTTAAAAATCCTCTTTTGGGAAAACCAAAAGAGGATTTTTTATTTCGTTAAAAAAGCCAATATCATTATTCAATTATCCATTGGATATTCACTGCATCGATATTACCTTTGCAGCATGAAATTCCGCCTTACAGCGTATTTGCTTATTGCATGCCTTGTATGCAGTAGCTTTTCGCGCTTCGTTGTTTATGCGGGATTCGAGCTCAACCGGCATTATATTGCCACAAAACTGTGCGAGAACCGCAATAAACCCTGGCTACATTGTAACGGCAAATGCTACCTGATGAAAAAGATCAGGGAGGCAGAAGACAAACAAGCCGCCAATGAGCGCGAAACTCAAAAAAACCTGCTGCAGCAAACCTATTTTGAATCTGCCGGCCAGGTAAAATTCTTCACCAAAATGATCGGCATCATTCCGATCAGCAATGGGCGCATTTATTTGCCTCAGGGGCATGGCGTCATTTTCCGCCCTCCTCAGTTAGCGTAACATCTTCATTTTTTTGATTTTTTTAATTGGATAAGCATCCTTAGGGAATTGCTTTATCCTTATTCGCTAATTTTTTTCTCTTTCTCATGAATTTCAATTTTAATTATATCAAATGCCTTTCCATACTAGTATTGCTTTTAACCATACTGCCAGCTGACGCAAAACCCATCGTTGAAAATGGAGAGGTAAGCGGCAAAATAACCGACAAAGCCAGCGGCTTACCGATACCGGGTGTATCGATCACTATTCCCGACCTGAAAGTTGGCACCAGTACTGATGAAAATGGCGTTTATATCCTGAAACAATTGCCTAAAGGCGAATACCTGGTACAGGTAAGTATGGTAGGTTATGCCAGTGTTACGAGAGTGATCGATCTGGGCAGCACCTATTCGGTCGACTTCAAATTATCGACGTCAAATTATGAGTTATCGGATGTTATTGTAACATCTTTTGGCAACACAACAACCAGGCAACGGGCCCCGGTACCGATCACTATTGTAACGCACAAGAAGATACTGGAAGATGTAAATAATACTGCTATTGATCTGATTGCATCACAACCCGGCGTCAATGAAACTACCGAGGGTTCGGGTACTACAAAACCGCAGATCAATGGCCTTGGTTTCGACCGCGTTCTGGTGCTGATGGATGGAATTCCGCAGGAAGACTTCCAATGGGGCGACGATCACGGAATTTTGATCGATCCTTACGCTGTGCATGATGCCGAAGTGATCAGGGGCCCCGCCTCGCTGCAATATGGGGCAAGTGCCGAAGCAGGTGTTATCAGCTTTAAGTCGGCACCATTGCCACAAAACGAAACTATAGCAGGCAGTGTATTAACTGAATACCATACCAACAATGGCTATTTGGGCACCTCACTAAATTTAGCAGGGAATCATCGCGGCTTCGTATGGTCGTTGCAAGCAAGTGGCGAAGAAGCCCATAGTTACTCGAACCCAAAAGATGGTTACGTTTGGGGGACAGCCTGGAATCAGTTAAATGCCCGCCTGGTGTTGGGAATTAACCGTCAATGGGGATATTCGCGCCTTACTTTAAGTGCCCTGCACCGCAGGATCGAATTGCCTGATGGCAATCGTGACAGTACAGGTCGTTTTTTGTTTGACTATCCGCAGGACGGAAAACTATATCCCACCCGGTCGGATTTTCTGTCGTACAATGCAACCATTGCCAGCGACAAAATCCTGGGTGAATACCAGGCATGGTGGCAGAATAGTATAAACCTTGGTAAAGGTAAATTGGGTTTAGATATTGGGTTTGCTCGCAGTGTACACCATGATATTGATACCGGAACAGTAGGTTCAAGCAACCTGCTTTTGGGCGACATCCCTTTCGATCTGAAATACCAACTGGCGCTTGAAAAATCAAGGTTTAAACTAACGGCAGGTATCAATGGCATGTATGAATATCACCATAACGGTGAAGCTCCGCCGGCACCTTATGTTCCGGACTATTCTATCCCAAACTATACCAATTTCGAGATCGGGGGTTATGCCATAGTTGAAAAAAGGATTAAAGATCTGACGGTGAGTGGTGGCCTCCGTTTTGACCTGACCGATTTTATTGGCAAAGCGATGTCATTGAACGATGATGGCTTTATAGTACCTGAAGGAACTGCGGGTTCAACCTTACATTTTATTGGTTTCAATAACACTTATACGGGAATTTCGGGTAGTGTCGGCGTGGCTTACCAGTTACCAGCTAATAACTACCTGAAATTTAATATCGCAAAAAGTTATCGTGCACCAGCTATTAATGAGCTTACCAGCAACGGACTCAATATCGGATCTAATCTGGTTGAATTAGGCAATATTCATTTGAAAGCTGAACAAGGCTATCAGGTAGATCTCGCCTATGGCTACGATGGAAAAGATATAAGTGTAGAAGCAGATGGCTTTTTTAATCACATCAATAACTTCATTTTTTCTGGTCGTACTGACTCTTTATCCGGTGGCTTCCCTATTTATCAGTACCTTTCGACCAACAGTGCCAATATTTCCGGTATTTCGGGCTTCCTTAATATCCATCCGCAGGATGTTAATTGGCTGGAGATAGACAATGGTTTTACCTACCTATACTCGCATATCCCAAATGGATCTGATTCAACAAAGCATTTACCCTATATTCCGGCACCTCACCTGAAATCGGAATTAAAGATCCGTTTAAATGATGGCCATAATTCGGTATTTAGGGGGATCTTTTTAAAATTCGGATTACAGCATGATTGGGAGCAAAACAATGTTTACAATGCTTTTTCAACCGAACTGGCATCTGCTTCCTACACCATTTTCAATGCTGGTTTAGGTACAAATATTGTAAACCCAACAACCGGCCGTAGCATTTGTTCTTTATACGTAAATTGTACTAATCTGACAAACGTTGCCTATGCCGATCATTTGAATCTGGCGCAATATTTTCTGGCCAATAATGGAACGCCTGTAACAGTTACGCAGCAAAATCAGGGCATTTACAACATGGGTAGAAACATAAGCTTTAAATTGGTTGTTCCGTTTGGAGGAAATCCCCAGAAGAAAACTGTTTTACCAGAATAAATCGACAGCTGAATAAATCATCAATTTTCACTAGTATTTAAATCCTAAGCATATGTTGAAATTTAAAAATATCCCCCTTATAATTTTCGCCATAATGGTGTTAATTATGCCAGCTTTGGCACAAAATAATGTATTAAGCAAGCCACTAAATGCCGCCATTAATAATTACCTGGCTTTAAAAGATGCGCTGGCAGGTAACGATGGTGAGGCAGCATCGGCGAAAGCAAAAGCTTTACTTAGCTCTTTGAATGAATTGCCTGTTGGCAGTTTAAATGCTTCACAAAAAGCACTTTTGACCAAATTGGAATATGATAGTCGCCACATCAGTGAAGTTAACCGCCTGGCCCACCAGCGCGAACATTTTGCTTCGCTGTCTGATAACGTTTATACTTTGATCAAAGGATTAAAGCTTAACCAGCAGACCTTATTCAGGCAATATTGTTCGATGACTAAAAAGTATTTCCTGAGCGAAAGTGATAAAGGCAAAGATCCCTATATGGGAATGGCCAATTGCAGTAAAGCGACAGAATCTATTGCAGCAACTAAATAAACCTTTTAATGCAGCAGCGGTGGTCATTGACCCATCGCTGCTATTTTTTCCAATAAGTAGTTGCCGGATGAAAATGCTGCCACGAATGCCAGTATTCCTGATAAGCCTGGATTTTAGTTAACTGCTTCCCTTTTTCTGCTCCGGAGATACATAAACCATCCCAATTCCAAACAGACGCTGTTTCCTGATCCACGAATTGTCCGCTCGAATCCGGTTTAAAATTCAATTGCCTGCCGCCGAGCTGCCTGTTGAAAACGTGGAAAGTATGGTCATCACCTTCGAGACCTACCAATACAGGAATGGAACCTATTTTGTCATTTAACAGGCAAATTTCAGTTATTTTGCGCCAGTCGTAAGCCTTAGATTGTTGGCCTGCAATAACACCTATAACCCAGGTTTTGCGATATAGCGTATCTTTGTTTTTAATAGCTGAATCCTTGTCTACCGCCTGTTTAACATCGTATTCTTTCAAATCATCATAATCATTTTTAAAATGACCGTCCGGCTGTAAGATCATTGATCCGGGATGTTTATCGAGCCAGGCACTCAAAGACGATTGTTCATAGGGAAGCTCTTTTAGAAAAGAGCCTTTCATTGGTCCAACCGCAGCCTCACCTGTTGCCTGATACCACCAGCTACCGGTACTCTGGTCTTCAATGATAGCATTATAATGTCTTGCGCCAACCAGTCGGAAATTTTGCCTTACACCGTTAACTACCGGACTATACACCCTGCCTGTGCGGCACATGGTGCAATAAGTAACCAATACCGGTAGGTTGCCAACATTGTCCTGTACTTTATGATGATAACCCAAATATACCAGCGGGTATGCTTTTGCTACTCCATTATTTACTACACCCAGAACGATATAGCTTTCGGGTACTTTGTTATTAATGGCGTTTGCAAATCGGATCGTCCTTGGTTCCTCAAACATGCTCGAAGCTTTGTAGGCTACATCCGTAATATATAAACTACCAAGGGCCAATACCAACACAAGTACTTTTACAATCTTTTCAACAAGGCTGTTGGAAGAAAAATAACGATAGAAATACCAAAGCACAGGCAAAGCTCCGATGATGCGCATAGGAAGTATTAACTTTTCAAGGTAATAACAAAGTTTAATGGCTTCCAGATTCTGACTGCCCGGAAAAGGCATCAACAGGTAAGCATGAAGCAAACCCGGCACAAACAGCACAAACATGCTAAACCAGAACAGTTTTGAATGCCCTTTTCTTTTCATGAGATATGCCAATTAATCTTGTTGCAAAAATGGTTTATAGTGGTTTTAAAGATATTAAAATGCTTTTTAAAAAAC
>CAISPD010000077.1 GCA_903887275.1 uncultured Mucilaginibacter sp. | reverse complement strand
CCTGGATCACAGCGCTGCAAGTGAGCAGGATAATAAGAATGAGGCCAAAGTAGTAACCCTGGTAAAACCACAAATCAATTTTTATAAATATGCCTTTGCCGCATCGCTAGCCTTGCTTATTGCCAGTGTTATTGCGCTGTTCAGTGTTTATTCCCGATTGAAAGAAACTACCATTCTTGTGGCTTCATTGCAGAACCAGAATCGCGAGATCGCCAGTACAGTGAGCCTGAAAGATGGTGAAATTGATGTATTACGAGATCCATCGTTCAAACTTTTAAAACTGCAAGGCACTAAAATATCTCCAAGCGCAGCCATTACTGTAGCATGGAGCCCTGTTAAAAAGAAGGTATGGATAGATATGGCTACGGCTAAAATGCCTTCAAACGATAAAGAACACCAATACCAGCTATGGGCTTTGGTTGCCGGTAAACCCGTTGACCTCGGTGTTTTTGATGCTGATACGATTTCCAAAGACATGAAGGAAATGAAGTCGATCACTTTGGCCGATGCCTTTGCTGTTACACTGGAAAAACGAGGCGGTAGTCCTACCCCTTCGCTGGATGAGATGATGGTGATCGGCAAATTCTGACCCTAACTTTTCGGCATAGCCGTCCGTACAATCCTGTCAGTATCTGAATTTAGCAATTTCGTTTTATTGGAAATTTTGCACGACCCTTTCCGTCGTGTTTAAATGTTAATTTTTGTTAAAACACTGCGCCAAATGCATTGTTAATGTAACAAAACCTAATTCTAAACGTCTTGTAGATAGATTAAAATCGAGTATTTCGTTCTTTATAAGATCAGTTAATATGTTAATTAAAAATGCGGGCGGATAATACTACGACCGCTTTTTTTATGCCATTAATTTTGCCATCGTCTTTGGCAACTCACTGATCAAAAGGCTGGGCAATACTACATGCAGCTGCCCGGGCAGGGCTAATTCGTCACCAGCTTTACCGTGAATATAATTGCCAATGATACAGGCGTCTTCCGAAATATACTGTTGAGCCAGCAAGGCTGCTATTACACCCGTTAAAACATCGCCCATGCCACCACCCGCCATTGCTGCATTACTTGTCGAATTAAAATAAAGCTTATCATCGGGCGTCATAGTTATCGTATAGTCGTTCTTAAGGACCAGGTAAACGCCATGCTCTTTTGCTTTCTTCCGCCCGGTTTGCAGGCGTTGCCACCAGGTTTTATGTTCACCAAAAAGCCGGTCGAATTCTTTAATATGTGGTGTAAGTATCGAGCCTTTTGGTACAAATTCCCATAATCCCGGATTTTCCGCAAGCATATTGAGAGCATCGGCATCTATCACCATCGGGCGATGATAATTTTCCAACACTAACCGGAATAGTTGAATTGAAACTTCATCTTTTCCTAAACCCGGACCAATTGCTATCGTCGTAAATTTTTCCCAGGGAATATCAGGTAAAGTATCCGGCTTAAGTACAAGCGCCATTACTTCCGGCTGATAGCTATTTAAGGCGATCAGACCACTTTCGGGCACGCAGGCGGTAGTTAGACCCGAACCGGTATGAACACAGGCCGAAGACGCCAGTAAGGCCGCTCCCATAGTTTCTGGCTGCCCTGCAACGATCAGCGTGTGTCCATAGCTGCCTTTATTACTGAAGCGATGACGCGGCCTTAATCGTGCACGGACATCCTCTTCCTGTACCAGTTGATAGGGCGAATTAACGGAACGGGCGAACTCTTGATCGATACCTATATCAAGGGCTTCCCAACGTGCTATATAAGGGCCCGATTCTGGCAGCAGGAAATTGATCTTCGGCTGCTGGAAAGTGAGCACCAGGTTTGATTTAAGTATAGTAGTACCTGCCGGTATTTCGCCATCGGCAAATAAACCGGTTGGAACATCCACAGCTACTACTTTACGGTTCAGGGAAACCAGGTACTCCACCAATTTTTTAAAATCACCGTCAAGTGGTTTATTTAAACCGGTACCCAGCAAAGCATCAATAATCAGTTCAGCATTTTCTACCGGAAATGCAGAGCCGGGTTTTATTTCATTTATTGGTACGCCTTTAGCTTCTAACCTTTTCAGGTTGGTATTGAAGTCGTCTGAAGACCGCTCCGAAAACCGGGCCACTTTTACATCGATCTGCAGATAACCAAATTGGTGAAGTAAACGTGCTATAGCCAAACCATCACCACCATTATTACCAGTTCCGCAATAGACTGCAATTTTGCTTTGATTTTGAGGAAATTGACTATGAAAAGCCTCTGCAAAAGCCCGGGCAGCGCGTTCCATCAGGTCGATAGCAGCAATGGGTTCATGCCTGATAGTATAAGCATCGGCATCACGTATCTGGGCTGAATTTAAAAGCGGAAGCATAATAGATAAAGGTAGGAATTATGCGATTTGTTTGGATGGCCGATATACTATTTTGGGAGAGCTGACAATTGCACTATTACAGCCCCATTTCCTTCTTCAAAAACTGTCCTGTAAAGCTATCTTTCACTTTACATAAACCTTCCGGCGTACCGCTGTATAGTATTTTGCCGCCACCAGAGCCACCTTCGGGACCCAGGTCGATCACATGATCCACTACTTTGATCACATCCAGGTTATGCTCAATAACAAGTACAGTGTTACCTTTATCCACCAACTGGTTCAAAACACCCAATAGTACGTTGATATCTTCGAAATGCAGACCAGTTGTAGGCTCATCCAGAATATAAAAGGTATTGCCGGTATCTTTTTTAGAAAGCTCGGTCGCCAGTTTCACACGCTGCGCCTCGCCGCCCGACAGTGTGGTTGAAGCTTGTCCCAGTGTTATATAACCCAACCCTACATCAAACAATGTTTTGATCTTACGGTAAATAGACGGAATATGCTCGAAGAATTCGCAGGCAGTTTCTATACTCATATCCAGTACATCGCTGATAGATTTTCCACGATAACGCACTTCAAGTGTTTCTCTGTTATACCTGCGACCGCCGCATTCTTCACAGGGCACCTGTACATCGGGCAAAAAATTCATTTCAATCAGTTTCATACCCGCACCCTGGCAGGTTTCACAACGACCACCTTTTACGTTGAATGAAAAACGACCGGGTTTGTAGCCCCTGATCCGTGATTCGGGCAATTGTACATACAGGTTACGGATATCCGAAAACACCCCTGTATAAGTTGCCGGGTTAGAACGTGGTGTTCGACCTATAGGTGTTTGATCTATCTCGATCACTTTATCTACATTATCAATACCTTCTATCTTTTCATAAGCAAGTGGCTGCTTTTTGGCTCTGAAAAAATAATGATTCAGAATAGGATACAAAGTTTCAGTGATCAGGCTCGATTTACCGCTACCTGATACCCCTGTAACACCAATAAATTTACCCAAAGGGAAATCTACCGAAACCTTTTGAAGGTTATGGCCTGTAGCTTTCTTTAATGACAATAACTTACCATTGCCTTCCCTGCGCTTTTTAGGTATTTCGATACTGCGCTCACCATTCAGGTAAGATGTTGTGAGCGTATGCGCACTCATTAACTGAGCCGGTGTTCCTTGTGCCACGATCTCGCCACCATGAACGCCCGCTGCCGGGCCCATATCGATCACATGGTCGGCCTGCAGGATCATATCCTTATCGTGTTCTACTACTAAAACAGTATTGCCCAGATCGCGAAGATTTTTCAATGCATTGATCAGGCGTTCGTTATCCCTTTGATGCAGGCCTATACTCGGCTCATCGAGTATATACATCACATTCATCAGCTGCGAGCCAATTTGAGTAGCCAAACGGATACGTTGTGCTTCGCCTCCCGATAAAGTACGGGCAGTACGGTCGAGCGTCAGGTAACTTAAACCTACATCCAGCAAAAACACGATACGCGCCCTGATCTCTTTCAATATCTCGTGTGCGATCACATTCTGCCTTTCATTCAGCCGTTCTTCCAGATCGGTGAACCAAACCTGCAGCATCCGGATGTCCATTGTGGCCAGCTCGAAAATGTTCTTTCCGTCTATCTTAAAATGAAGTGATTCCTTTTTGAGTCGGGCGCCTTCACACACCGGGCAGGTTTTTAATACCCGGTAATTTTCCATATCATCCAGGTCTTCTTCGCTGCGGCGCTCCTGCTGCTCTTCCAGCATCCGTACGATACCGTCAAAACTTACCTGGTAACTTTGTACGTTCCATTTATTGTACTCAACGGCCACGGTGATCATTTCCGGCGAGCCATTCAGGATGATATCCAGTATTTCGCGGGGTAACTTGTCGATCGGTGTCGACAAACTAAACTCGTATTTTTTGGCCAGCGCTTTTAACACCTGGAATATCCAGGTTTCGCGGAATTCCCCTAATGGCGCAAGGCCGCCGTTCAATATACTCAGCTTCGGATTTGGTATCACCGATGCTTCATCAACTTCGAAAATATAACCCAAACCATCACACTTTTCACATGCCCCATAGGGCGAGTTGAAAGAAAAAGTATTCGGCTGCGGCTCGTCATAGGATATGCCCGATACCGGGTCCATCAGGTATTTACTATAGTAAAATACATTATTAGCTTTATCTGCAATACGGATAATGCCTTTTGCAGTTTTTAAGGCGGACTGAACCGAAGTATGCAAACGTTTACTATCCTTATCGCTAACGATCAGGCGGTCCACTACAATATCAATATCATGGATCTTATACCGGTCGAGCTGCATTTTAGGCACTACATCCATGATCTCGCCATCTACCCATACTTTTAGGTAACCTTGTTTGCGTATCTGCTCAAATAATTCGCGGTAATGCCCTTTACGGCCCTTTACAACCGGGGCAAGGATATTTACAGGTTGTTCATCAAATTTAGTGTGGATGGTTTTCAGTATCTGATCTTCCGACATGCGCTCCATCTTCTCGCCGGTAACGTAGGAAAATGCTTCCCCGGTACGTGCAAAAAGCAATCGCATAAAATCATATATCTCTGTAATGGTACCTACTGTAGAACGTGGGTTTTTACTGGTGGTTTTCTGCTCAATAGCGATCACCGGGCTTAATCCCGAAACCTTATCAACATCCGGTCGCTCCATTCCGCCCATAAACTGGCGCGAATAGGCCGAAAAGGTTTCCATATACCGCCGTTGCCCCTCAGCATAAATGGTATCAAATGCCAGTGAAGATTTGCCACTGCCACTAAGACCAGTTACTACCACCAACTGATTGCGCGGAAACGAAACATCAATATTTTTTAAGTTATGAACCCGGGCTCCATATACCTCTACATTGCTTTGCTCACCCAGGTCAACAGGTTTTTCAATCATAAATCTGATGTTTCAATTCGGCTTTAAACCCTGCTAAATTAATTAGTATTTTATAGATAAATTGTCAATTTTTAAATTAACAGCAATGCGCTTTAAAAGTTTAGGATTCAGGACGATTGCCCTTTACCTGCAAGCCGTTATTTCAGGGTGCAAAGGTACAAAAAAAAGGCTGCTTTACCCCTTGGGTAAAACAGCCTTTCCAGTGCTCCGCGATTTGATCGCTTAATTAAATGCCAACAGGTCTGATGGCGCTGTGCTCGAATTAAAATCGAGGTATTTTTTATAACCATAACGCTCGGGGCGTTCAATGATCTCTTTCATGGCAATGACACGGTAGATATAACTACCAGTCTCGGCATTCAAATGCAAACGGAAATAATTGTCCTCGCTTTGATTGCGAATAGCCCTGGCCATTTGTATCTCTCCATTGTTATAGGCAGCTGCTGCCAGGGTCCAGCTGTTAAACTGCTTGTAGAGTTCTTTAAGGTAAACGCAGGCAGCCAGAGTCGATTTACGGATGTTATAACGTTCATCGCGACCATTCCGCACTTTCAAGCCATAGGTACGCGCGGTGCCCGGCATAAACTGCCACCAGCCAGCGGCTCCCCTTTTCGAAACGCCCGATTTTAAGCCAGCTTCTACCAACGGAATATATTTAAAATCGTCGGGCAAACCATTTGCTTTCAGTATCGGTTCGATGATGGGGAATAATTTTGCTGCTTCTTCCTGTAAAACATACGACTGTATATGGCTGAAACTGGTCTTGACCAATGATTTGCGCAGCTTTCGGGTAATCTTTTGATCGTTTACAGGGATAGCTTCGTCGCAGAAGCTGAAGTTGTTTGAAAGGTCACTTTTAGCGTAGATAAACTTGTACTCGGCACGGTTGATAGCAACCCTGCGGCGGGTGGTTTTAGCAAAAACAGATAGCCCGGAAATGAGTACCAGCACACAGGTCACGGAGCACGTAATCAGGTGTTTTTTAATCATTTCTTTTTTAATCATTCATTACTTATTTAAGGTAAATGCAATACAAATGTAAGTTATATAAATCAGACTATCAAACACTTATCGATATCCGATTGTTTTGAGGCCATTGAAATTCTTCAAAAATCAAGCTTTAAACACGGTTAAACAGGGTTTTTGAACCATTTAAAAATTTGTGACTTTTTTTCCCACATTGTTGATTATTAGTGTTAATTTTGACCCT
>CAISPD010000076.1 GCA_903887275.1 uncultured Mucilaginibacter sp. | reverse complement strand
CAAGGGTTATATTTCTTTTCATTAATGGTTACTGTTGGTCCCGCTCCTTTGCGCTGGCTTTAGCTGATACTCCGGCAATACAGATCACAAATTCGCCTTTAGCCGGATGGCTTTCAAAATATATTTTTACTTCATCCACTGTTCCGCGCACCGTTTCCTCAAATAATTTGGTCAGCTCGCGCGAAACGGATATTTGCCTGTCGGTGCCAAAGTAAGCTGCTATCTCTTCCAGCGTCTTTACGAAGCGATGTGGTGATTCGTAAAGAATGATGGTCCGATCCTCGCCGGCCAATTGCTTATAACGGGTTTGCCTCCCTTTTTTGAGCGGCAAAAATCCTTCAAAACAAAACCTGTCGGTTGGGAATCCCGAATTAACCAGCGCAGGTACAAAGGCGGTTGCACCAGGCAGGCACTCCACTGCTAACTCATGCTTCAGGGCTTCACGCACCAGAAAAAAACCGGGATCGGAAATAGCTGGTGTACCGGCATCAGAGATCAGCGCTATATTTTTCCCTTCTTTTAGCAACCTGACGATCTCGTTGCTTGATTGATGTTCGTTATGCTGGTGATGGGCATATACTTTTTTTTCGATCCCAAAGTGTTTAAGCAATGGCGCCGATGTACGGGTGTCCTCGGCAAGTATAATATCTGCCTCTTTCAAAACGCGAATAGCCCTGAGGGTAATATCCTCCAGGTTACCGATCGGGGTTGGGACGAGGTATAGTTTGCCTTGCTGGCTCATGGTTCATTGTTCATGGTTCATAGCTGTTGTCGGGTTCTGATAGCTTCATTTTCCAATTTGGACCATCAACTATGAACCATTAACCATGAACTAATTATATCTTTGCGAAAAATAGAAAATTCAATGCTGCAAGTTAGTTATATCCGCGATAACAGGGAAAAGGTTTTAGAACGTTTGGCTGTAAAAAATTTCAAACAGCCCGAATTGGTTGATGAAGTGCTCGCTTTAGACAATGATCGCCGGCAAACCCAAAATCGCCTTGACGGCGTTGCGGCTGAAGCTAACGCTGCTGCAAAGCAAATTGGCGAGCTGATGCGCGCCGGTAACAAAGAAGAAGCAGAAGCACTAAAAGCTAAAACCGGTTCGTGGAAAGAAGAGGTCAAAACGCTTGGTAATGCACTCGCTGCCATTGAAACCGAATTGAATCAAAAACTGGTATTGCTGCCCAATCTGCCTCATAGCTCCGTACCGGTAGGATATTCGGCGGAAGATAATGTAGTGGCCTTCGAATATGGAAGCAAGCCTGAGCTGCCGGCAAATGCATTACCGCATTGGGAACTTGCAGCGAAATACAAGCTCATCGACTTTGAGCTTGGCGTAAAAATTACCGGCGCCGGTTTTCCGGTATATACAGGCAAGGGTGCCAAACTACAACGTGCGCTTATCGCATACTTTCTGGATGAAGCCGAAAAAGCAGGCTTTGCCGAAGTAATTCCGCCATTGGTTGTAAACGAAGCTTCGGGTTTTGGTACTACCCAGCTTCCTGATAAGGAAGGCCAGATGTACTATATCAATGAAGATAAATTGTACCTGATCCCTACTGCCGAAGTACCGGTTACCAACCTGTACCGGGATGTGATCCTGAAAGCTGAAGAGCTACCGGTAAAAAACAGCGCCTATACCCAATGCTTCCGCCGCGAGGCCGGATCCTACGGTGCTCACGTGCGCGGACTGAACCGTTTGCACCAATTTGATAAGGTAGAGATCGTGCAGATCGCCCATCCTGATAAATCCTACGAACTGCTGGAACAAATGAGCCTGCATGTGCAGGGCCTGCTGCAAAAGTTAGGTTTGATGTACCGGGTATTACGTCTTTGCGGCGGTGATATGGGTTTTGCTTCGGCACTAACCTACGATATGGAAACCTGGAGCGCTGCCCAGCAGCGTTGGTTGGAAGTTTCCTCAGTTTCTAATTTCGAAACTTTCCAAAGTAACCGCCTCAAGCTGCGCTTCCGCAATGCTGAGGGCAAAACCCAGCTGGCCCATACTTTGAATGGCAGTGCTTTGGCGCTGCCCCGCATCGTAGCAACACTGCTCGAAAACAACCAAACCGAACAAGGTATCAGGATACCTGAGGTACTGGTGCCCTACACTAAGTTTGAGTGGATCGGGTAATCTGTTATTGGATAACTGTTTGGATGGTTGACAGGGTTAACAGAATCAGCCCATTTTAAGGGTTAATTAATTGATTATGAGAAACTTAAACGATTTTTGTGTAAACCATGTTTTCCGGCACAGGTATGCCAAATTTGTTTAATATATTGAATACCAAATAGTTAACAATTTAAAAACTAACTAACGGCAAGTTAACCATCACCTAAAACGAAGCATTAACTAACAGATCGGTAACAGCGGGATCAAGAATAGATTTAACATGGTTTAAAACTTCCCTGGTAGGGTTTACCAGTTCGTCTTTATATATAACATGATTGACACCCAAAATCTTCAGGAAGCTATCGATCCTCCTGCTTTGGCTACCTTTAAAACAGCATATTTTGATCTTATTATAATAGGGATTAGTGCGAATGCGGCGTAATATCCGTTCCATATCAGCACTGAGATAATCATAATCAAACACGATCATGTGTGGCGCCATTTCGTAAATGGCAGGAAAAACTTTTTCTACAGAAGTAATATGCCTGATCTGCTTATGGTTAGCCAAAATTTGTACCGAAAAAATATTGGGCGCAACCAGCAACACCCTTTCGGTCTTATAATGTAACATGCTGTATTGGATTACGGATACCTAAAGATATAATCTATATTTTAATTTGTCAAGTGCCTGTTAATCAGTAAAGTAAAAATTGGGTCTTTAGAGAGACGCATTATCCGCAGAACTCATTTCCTTTTTACGCAGAAAAATCACAAAGGTTACGGTGCTATTTCAAAAATTACCTGTACCTGAAAACTTAGCTTAATCCGTTTAAAATCGATGTTATCTTCGCTGCTGGCTGCATTATAAGCAAAGGTCCGGTTTGCCATTAAGGGTTGATATTGCTGGACATCACCGTTTCCAATTTCGCTGATATCTATGGGTCTGCCCAACTTTTCTCCCAGGCTACCCAACAGGTAATTCGCCTTTTCTTTAGCTGCCAAAAGTGCCTGAATCTTCAATTCCTGCTTTAATTGCGGAATTTTTGAATAATCGTAGCTGGCAATATTTGTTTGCTGCACGCCTTTTGGATCTAAGCCCGCTAATACCTGGCCTATCCTTGAGAGATCATGCAAACGGATATTATATTGCCGGGCTTCCAGAAAATCGGGGTTCTTTTTCTTTTGCCATCTGTTGTTCCAGCCTGCAATATTATCTATCGTAAAATCTTCTTTGGGTATACCGGCCTGCTTCACAGCATCTAAAAGTTGCCCTTCTAACTGGTCGATACTTATTTTCTTTTTACCGTCTAAATACTCCTGTAACGAAATTGATACGTTGATAATATCAGGCGTTACTTCCTTTTCGGCGGTTCCGGTTACGGTAATTTTTCGCCTCAGATCTACATTTTGCGCCAGCGCTGCAGTACTTATAAATCCGGCAAGAGCGATCAAAAACAACTTTTTCATCAGGTTAATAATTTCGTTTTAAGTATAAACGAAGTTAAAAGCTTTTTCGATACTGCGGCCCTAACATAAATTGGACTGCCCGGCAATTATTTTGCCTTAACACTTTATCTGTTATCTTTGGTTATACTCCCTTTATCACATGACAAAATATTCTTTACTGTGTTGTACAGTTTTGGCTGTATTATGCAGCTGTAATAAAAAAAACCAAACCAGCGGCTCCATCACTGCTGAAGATATCAAAAGCCATATTGCTGTTTTGGCCAATGATTCATTACAAGGCAGAAAGCCCTTTACCAAAGGTGAAGACAAGGCAATTGCCTATATCTCGGAACAGTTTAAAGCAGCCGGGCTCGATCCGGGTAACAATGGCAGTTATTATCAGGATGTTCCGATGGTAGAGATCAAGGCTACACCATCAAAAACGCTTGATATAAGTGGCAAGGCAAATTTCAGCCTGCAAAACGGAACCGATTTTGTTGCATTCAGCCGCCAGGAGCGCGAGGATATCAGTCTGGAACACAGCCCCATCGTTTTTGCTGGTTATGGTGTAGTTGCGCCTGAATATCATTGGAACGACTATGCAGGATTGGATGTTAAGGGTAAAATAGTGCTGGTATTGGTGAACGACCCCGGTTTTAAATCGGGCGACGGTAAGTTATTTAAAGGTGATACTATGACTTATTATGGCCGATGGACCTATAAATTTGAAGAAGCTGCCCGCCAGGGAGCTGCAGGGGTACTTATCGTTCATCAAACTGAGCCAGCCAGCTATCCATGGAGCGTAGTAAGCAGCAGTAATACAGGCTCGCGCCTTTACTTGCGGCAGGCAAATAAGCATTTTGATCGCTGCCAGCTGGAAGGCTGGGTAAGCGAAGATGCTGCTAAAAAAATGCTCGCTGCAGCCGGTATCAGTGGCGATTTCAGGGCTCTGGCCAGAAAACACGATTTTAAAGCAATTCCGCTTGGGATAAACGCCAAAGTGAGCATACACAATCAACTACGTTATTCTATAACGCACAATGTAGTGGGCCTGATAAAAGGCAGCACCAACCCGAATGAATGCATTATTTATACTGCCCATTGGGATCACTTTGGTATAGGTAAACCCGATGCCAAAGGCGACAGCATTTACAATGGCGCGGTAGACAATGCCGACGGTAGTGCTACACTGATCAGCATGGCGAAAGCATTTGCCAGTGCAAAAGACAAACCCGGGCGATCGATATTATTCCTTGCAGTAACCGCCGAGGAACAAGGCTTGCTTGGTTCAGAGTATTATGCAACACACCCAATTTTCCCGCTCAATAAAACGGTCGCCAACCTTAATATGGATGCCCTCGGCGACTATGGCGAAACGAGGGACCTGGCCATTACCGGCAAGGGACAAAATGATCTGGATGATTATATCGAAAAATACGCTAAAGAAGACAGTCTGACGGTTGTAGGCGACAGCAGACCCGGAGCAGGCAGCTATTACCGGTCGGATCATTTCAACTTTGCAAAAGTTGGCGTGCCTGCACTCGACATGAACAATGGTCTGATCAGTAAAACCCATGATGCCAACTGGGCCAAACAACATCAGGAGGAGTACAATTTGCATCATTACCACCAACCCTCAGATAATTATACGCCCGACATGGATGCCAGTGGTATGGCGCAAATTGCTAACCTGCTTTACCGTCTTGGTTTCGAACTGAGCAATGAAACTACTTTCCCGGGATGGAAAGCCGGATCAGAGTTTAAGGCGATAAGGGAAAAATCGATGAGCCATTAAAAAGCAAAAGACAACTGCAAGCGCTGCAATTGTCCTTTTGCCGAGAATAAAGTTTAGGCTCGACATTAACAAAGTACTCTATTTTAACTTATACCTACAACCCGTGTTTTCACGGTATTTTAACTCAATATAAAAGGCCAAAATGCCATAAGAGGTTATTTTGGCCTTTTTTATTTTCTTTCTAGTTAAATTTACATTCGCGGATTAAAATCTAATAGCTATTTTTTTGGAGCGTTATGTCATATTTCCTGCCCGAAAAACCTCTTAAATCAAGGTACGGGATCACAAAACTTCCCGGGAACCAAAGCACCGAAGAACTTGCAGCTGCATCGCTATTACTGATCTTCTTTTTAGAAAGCCAATAAATCTTATCGCAAGCGCCGGTAGTAAGATCGATCGTTGCAAAGGTGCCATATAATGTGGTCATGCCCTCTTTGTCGTTTGACAAAACATATAACTTGTTATTGGCAATATGAAATCCAATTGGCAGGTGCCTTTCAGGCACTGCATATGAAGTGGGTATCAACTGTTGAAACTTAAATTTCAAATCAGCATCATAACAGTTGATCAGCACATTGTATTCGTCAACCCAGGTACCACCATTCATGGCAGATGAGTAGGCGGTACTGGTTAGCGCAACCATTACATTGCCATTTTTCTGATAAAAACCCTTTACATCAATGGCACTAACCGGACCCAGATTAGGAGAGTGTAATTTTTTATTTACAGTTACATAGCTCTTTTTGATCTCTTTCACATGATCTTTTGAAAACACTTCGTTCACATATTCCTCTTTGCCGTTTGAGAAATCAAGCTTGCCAATGCCCATTTCATTTTCTTTATCCTGATTTTTGAATGACAGGGCATAATACAAAGCATTGTTGTTTGTTGCGCAAGCTTGCACAACAATATCGATCCCAAAAGAATCTGTCGCATTTTTTTTAAGAGCTATACTTGCCGATATGGGCTTTGAAGGTGTTGATTGCCCTTCGACATACTTTACAAAATCAAGACTCCCTTCATTATACCAGGCTATAAACGTATCACCAGCCTTATTACAGTCCATGCCGATAAAAGTACCCGTATTGAAAACCGGCTTGAATTTATTGATCGGTTCAAGCTTGTCATTAAACTCAATTACGTCAAAATCTGTAGTTTGATTGTATTCTTTCTCATAGGAATTGATAGACACCAAAGCCAACAAACTTGGCATAGCAACGTGCATCCGGCGTGTAAATGCAGATTGGCGGACTGCGAATTTAAAGATGTTCCCGTCGCCGGTGAACACAAACGGGAATGTAAAATAATCCGGGTTGCCATCAAAAATGACTTTTTCAACCAAAACTTTTCCTGTTGCAGGATCGATGATATAAGCCTTAAAGGTATTATTGTTTCTTTTAACGTTACTAAAATCCGTTGCAGCAACTGCAAGTATTTTGTCCCTGAATTTTCGGGTCGAGATCATATAACCCTGCAGGTTTGTTTTCCAGAGTACCTGCATTTGTTCATCAACAGCAACTACATCGAAATTATGATCATCAAGGTTAAACTGCATCACGTTAACGTGATCGTTGAGCTCAAATGATTGCGGAATGGATCGCACACCTTTGTAAAAATCTTTTACAAGTGGTGGATTTTCGTCCTGGGCCAATACCACAAAGGGTGTCAGTAATAGAAAGCAGATCAATAGATTTTTCATTGGTGTGGAGATATTAAGTAGGAAATAAGAATTCCAAAAATACGGACTGATCTCCGTAAAACAGGATCAAAAGTGCAGTATCCTGCTTATTCTTCTACAACCTCGCTGTTAGGAGAGGTTTCCTCAGGGGCCTGATGTTTGAAATATCGCTGCTGGTTGATCAGGATCATAATAACACCAGTAGATATAGCCGCATCGGCCAGGTTAAATATCGGACGGAAAAATATGAATTCTTCACCTCCCCAAACGGGTAACCATGAGGGGAAATGCCCATGCAGCAGCGGAAAATAAAACATATCGATCACCTGCCCGTGAAACAAGGGTGCATAATGATAAATGATACCATAAAATGCCGAATCGATGATATTGCCCATTGCGCCGGCAAAAATAAGCGCAACGTTCATGATAAGCCCGCGGTTGTACTTGTTTTTCACCAGGTAAACAAGTCCGTAACCAATGGCTGTAACTGCGCCTATCCTGAATAGGGTAAGGAAAAGCTTTCCCCAGCTTCCGCCGAACTCCATACCAAATGCCATTCCGTTATTTTCGGTATAACGTAACATGCCATGTTCGCCAAACAGGTGTATCTCCTGCTCAGGCACCATATGCCGGTGTACCCAGGTTTTTATCAACTGGTCGGCAACGATCACCAATAAAGCAAGCAGGAATGGCCTGGTATACGCAGACTTCATTAATATTGCTTCAGTTTTGCAGCCATACTCAGCGTGGTATGAGGCACCGCGCGTAAGCGTTCTTTCTGTATCAGTTTACCGGTTTCGCGGCAAATACCGTAGGTTTTGTTTTCGATACGTACCAGCGCAGCCTCTAATTGCTCAATAAATTTTTTCTGACGGGCAGCCAGTTGGTTGATTGATTCTTTCTCCAGCGTAGCCGATCCATCTTCCAGTGTTTTATAAGTACCGGCAGTATCATCAGTGCCATTGGCATTAGGCGAGCTCAAAGAAGAAGCCAGCGCATTCAATTCCTCTTTTGCAACACGCAGCTTATCTAAAATAAGCTCTTTAAACTCCTGTAACTCTGCGTCAGAATACCTGGTTTTTTCTGTTTCCTGTTTCATTTATAGTTTAGTTATGAGGGTCAATAGTTCCTGTTCGTCAATCGCTACTTTATCACCTGTATGAAGTTGTTGATCAAGCCTTACCAAATCGGCCAGAATTTCGGCGCAAATATAGGATAAATTAATCTCAATCGCTTCTATTATAGCGTCAGAGCTGGTTTTATAATATACCTGTATGCGGTCGGTCACTTCAAAACCCTTGTCTTTGCGCAGGTTTTGCACCCGGTTTACAAACTCACGGGCCAGGCCTTCCTGTTTTAGTTCGTTAGAGATATTGATATCTAATGCCACCGTTAATTTGCCCAGATTAGCTACCTGCCATCCGGGAACATCTTCGGCAATGATCTCCACATCGTTGATCGAAATCTCGAATATCGAACCTTCGATACTGAATTTAATTGTGCCGTCCACCTCAAACTGGTTAAGTTCTTCCTGACTGATATTGGTGATAGCCCCGGCAACAGCTTTCATATATTTACCTGCCTTAGGGCCAAGGGCCTTAAAGTTTGGTTTGACTTTCTTTTTAATAAAGCCCGATGTGTCGGTAATGTATTCAATAGCCTTGATATTGGTTTCGGATAAGATCAGATCTTTCACCAGGTCTACCTGCTTTTCGAACGACTTGTCCAGTATCGGCAGCAATATTCTGCTCAATGGCTGACGCACATTGATACCAACCTTTTTCCGTAAAGACAAAGCCAGTGACGAAATGTCCTGCGCCAACTGCATGCGTTCTTCCAGTGCCTGATTAACCAATTCGGCACGATATTCAGGGAATTGGGCCAGGTGAACGGATTCATACGGCTCCTTTTGGGTAGCCTGATTTAAATCGCGGTATAACTTGTCGGCAAAAAATGGCGCAACAGGCGACATGAGTTTGGCGATGGTGTTTAAGCAGGTATACAGGGTTTGATAGGCCGATAACTTGTCTTTGGAATCGTCCGACTTCCAGAAACGGCGGCGGCTTAAACGAACATACCAGTTGCTGAGATGCTCGTCAACAAATTCCTGTATAGCACGGCTGGCTTTGGTTGGTTCAAAATCGGCATAAAAGGCATCAACATCTTTGGTTAAAGTGTTGAGTAATGAAATGATCCATTGGTCGATCTCGGGCCTGTCTTGTAAAGCTACTTCTGCCTCCGCATAGTTGAATTGATCGATATTCGCATAAAGCGCAAAAAAGGAATAGGTATTGTATAGCGTACCGAAAAATTTACGGCGCACTTCATCCAGACCTTCCAGATCAAATTTCAAATTATCCCAGGGCGAGGCATTACTGATCATGTACCAGCGTGCAGTATCGGCACCGTATTGCTCAATCGTAGAAAAAGGATCAACCGCATTACCTAAACGCTTCGACATCTTGTTGCCGTTTTTATCCAGCACCAGGCCGTTCGATACCACATTTTTAAATGCTATACCCTTGTTTCCAACTTCCAGGTTTATGGCTTTGATCTCGTCGCTGCATTCGCTCAGCATTACGGCTATTGCATGTAGCGTAAAGAACCAGCCACGGGTTTGATCTACACCTTCGGCAATAAAATCGGCCGGGTAGGCGTTTTTAAATTCTTCTTTATTTTCAAATGGGAAATGCCATTGCGCATAGGGCATGGCACCGCTATCAAACCATACGTCGATCAGGTCGGGCTCGCGGAACATTTTATTGCCTTTAGCCGAAACCAGGACCACATCGTCTACATAAGGTTTATGCATATCCGTCAATTTGAAGCCTTCAGGCATAAATCCTGCTTCAATTGCTTTGGCTATTTCGGCTTCGATCTCGGCGATAGAGCCAATACACTTTTCTTCTGCACCATTTTCCTCACGCCAGATTGGCAATGGAGTTCCCCAGTAACGCGAACGCGACAGGTTCCAATCTACCAGGTTCTCCAGCCAGTTGCCGAATCGACCGGTACCGGTCGACTCAGGTTTCCAGTTGATGGTCTTATTCAGTTCAACCAGTTTATCTTTAACAGCCGTGGTTTTAATGAACCAGCTATCCAGCGGATAATATAAGATCGGCTCATCAGTGCGCCAGGAGTGCGGGTAACTGTGCTCGTATTTACGTACATCAAAAGCCTTATTATCTTCTTTCAGCTTAATAGCGATCATCACATCGGTTTCACGAAAACCCGGTGCTTCACGCTCTTCTTTGCTGTAATATTCGCCTTTAACATACAAGCCGGCAAAGTCGGCCACCTCACTTACAAAGCGCCCCTGCTTATCAACCAAAGGCACTTCTTTGCCGCTTTCATCCAATACCATTACAGATGGTACGCCGTTTTCCTTACAGGCTCTGAAGTCGTCCGCACCAAAAACAGAAGCGGTATGTACGATACCAGTACCATCTTCGGTTGTCACAAAGTCGGCAGGAATAACCCGGAAAGCATTGGCTTCCAGATCGGCATTGGTTACATAAGGCATCAACTGGTGGTAACGTAAACCTAGCAGATCAGCCCCCTTAAAGGATGCTTTAACACTCCAGGGGATAAGCTTATCGCCTTCTTTGTAATCTTCAAACGAAGCATTTTCTGCTTCAGGTTTAAAATATTTAGCTACCAGTTCTTTGGCAAGCACTACGCTTACCGGTTTAAATGTATAGGGGTTAAAAGTGGCAATTTTAACGTAATCAATATTTTCCTCTACCGCTAACGCACAGTTTGATGGCAGGGTCCATGGCGTTGTTGTCCAGGCCAGTATCACCGTATCTTCGCCAGCTTCAGCAAATAATGTTTTGATGAGGGGATGCTGCTGATCGCTTTTCAAATGAAATTGTGCAACGATCGTTGTATCCTTAACGTTCTTATAAGTACCAGGCTGGTTCAGCTCGTGCGAACTAAGACCAGTTCCCGATTTAGGCGAATAAGGCTGTACGGTGTAGCCCTTGTACAACATGCCTTTATCGTAAAGCTGTT
Source organism: uncultured Mucilaginibacter sp. (assembly GCA_903887275.1). Lineage (GTDB taxonomy): Bacteria > Bacteroidota > Bacteroidia > Sphingobacteriales > Sphingobacteriaceae > Mucilaginibacter. The sequence goes on along the minus strand of CAISPD010000076.1, from coordinate 10,233 downwards.
TCAATATCCACCAAAGCGTTTCAATATATTCGTTTTTGTAGGTGATGTAAGGATCGTTCAAATCAACCCAGTAACCCATTTTTTCGGTCAGGTCGTTCCATACATCGGTAAATTTCATTACCTCTTTCCGACAGGCTGCATTATAGTCTTCAACAGATATTTTTTTACCAATATCGTCTTTGGTAATGCCCAGCGTTTTTTCAACGCCTAACTCAATAGGCAAACCATGGGTATCCCAGCCGCCTTTTCGTTTTACCTGGTAGCCTTTTAATGTTTTATAACGACAAAATATATCCTTAATGGAACGGGCCATCACGTGGTGGATGCCCGGCATACCATTAGCCGAAGGGGGTCCCTCATAGAACGTGTAGGGGTTATTGGCAGGACGGCTGGTTATGCTCTTTTCAAAAATGTTGTTCTCTTTCCAGAAATCCAGTACATCCTTGCCGATCTGCGATAAATTTAATTGCTTATATTCCTTGTACATCAATATGTTCCGCCTCAATTTTTAGAGGTCGCAAAAATACGGATTTTTACTATTAAAAGCTATATTAGACCCATGAAAATCAAATTATTGCTCCTATTTGCCAGTGGCATTTTGTTGGTTGTTTTGCTGCTTATTGATTTGCGCAGCGGCAACGATAAAACCACAGATAAATGGGCCAGCTTTGGTTTGGGTATGATGGCGCCGATATTTGTTTCCAGTATCATTGCTGCAGTTTTAGAATACCGGAAGCAAAAGGCTTTATAGCAATATTTGATCATTCTTAACATGGGGAAATACCGATATCCGATTGTATTATTTATTACCAGCGCCGTGTTCCTGATGATCGGCCTGCTTTTCAAAATACAACATTGGACGGGAAGCCAGTTAATTTCAGGAAGTATGCTGATGGTGCAGGTTGTCGCGCTGGTTTGGTTAGGACTAATCTTGTATCGGGATGCGAAGAAAAAATAGCAGCGTAGTATGCTGTTGAATTGCTGATAAATAAAATTCGATATAAATGGTCGATTGGAATAAAATCTTATCGCTTCATTAAGGGGGGCACCAACGGGGGCCCATTTCCCCCAACCTTTTTCTACAAAGGGGTTGCTCCGATGGAGCATTTTTTCTATCGCTGGCGATATCAATAAGCAAAAGGCTTGCTGCGGGTTTAATTTATATCGCTTTACTAAGGGGGGCACCTACGGAGCCCAATATTTTTTGATTAATCTTTTCTACAAAGGGGTTGCTCCGATGGGGCATTTTTTGTGAGCTGGCGCTATTGATTGGCAAACGATTTGCCAGGGGTGTCGGACTTGTCGCTTTACTAAGGGGGGCACCTAAGGAGCCCTATTTTTCGATTCATCTTTTCTACAAAGGGGTTGCTCCGATGGAGCATTTTTTTTCGTGAGTTTAAGAAGTCTAACGCCCCAAACATCAGGCACTTTCCGCCTCGCGCCGCACACTATGCTCTACGCGCTACACGCCAATCGCCTTGCGCCAGACTCCAGGCAGCTTCCGCCTTGCACCACGCGCCAAGCGCCCGGCCCTAAAAAATCCCCCGGCTTGCACCCCCGTCTATCTGTATCGTGGTGCCCGAAATATAAGCGGCCTGCTCTGAGGCTAAATACGCCACCAATGCACCCAGTTCTTCGGGTTTGCCAATGCGACCTGCCGGGATGGTTTTAGCTCGATCTTTAAGGGCCTGCTCCATGTCGATATCTTTGGGTAGTACTTCTTTGACACGTTCGGTGAGTATCAGGCCCGGGGCGATATTATTGACCGTGATATGGTAAGGTCCTAACTCGTCGGCCATCAGTTTGGCCATGCCTACAACGGCCATGCGCGTGGCGGTTGACAATACCGAATTATTCAAAACCGACTTAACGGAACCGCTGATAATATTGATGATACGCCCGCCGCCGGCGTTTTTCATGTAGGGCAATACATCTCTGCCGGTACGTGCAAAAGCGAATAGGGTAAGCTCGAACGCGTTTTGCCATTGCGTGTCATCAAAGGTTTCGAATTTATCAAAAGGCGGACCTCCTCCGTTGTTCACCAGAATATCGATCCCGCCGAAACTATCCACCGTTTTTTGGATCAGGGCTTTTACCTGGGCAGCGTCAGACACATCTGCCGCAAATGCCAGAACCGGGTTACCGGTTTGCGACTGGATTTGGGCTGCGGTTATAGCAAGAGCCCCGGCATTACGCGAGCAAATAACAACTTTTGCACCCTCGGCCGAAAGCGCTTCTGCCGAAGCCCGGCCCAGTCCCTTGCTGGCAGCCAATACCAGGGCAACTTTATCTTTGAGTTTGAGATCCATAATTAAGCACTAATTACACGAATTTGAACCAATTACACGAATTGAATTTGTGCACGAATAACACTAATTTAGGCGAATTACGAGCATTAGCATGAATAAATTCATCCGTGGCTTTGGATTTGCGTTTAAGGGCCTGGGCCATGCGGTAAAAACGCAGCTGAATTTTCGGGTGCACCTGGTATTGGCGGTCATTGCCATCGCCATGGGTTGGTACCTGCAGCTTTCGTCCGCCGAATGGCTGTGGATCATTTTTAGCATCGGCCTGGTTTTGCTGACCGAATTGATCAATACTGCTATCGAATTGCTGGTCGACCTGGTATCTCCCGGTTTCAACGAAACAGCCGGAAAAGTAAAAGACATGGCCGCTGCCGCCGTATTGGTTACCGCTTTTACGGCGCTGCTCGTCGGAGCAATAATTTTCATACCCAAAATCGTCTCATTGCTCGGCCATGCTGCATAAAACCCGCGGCATCGTCTTTAAAACTACTGATTACGGCGAAACCAGCGTAATTGTGCAGGTGCTTACTGATAAATTCGGGCTCCAGTCTTATATCATCAACGGTGTTAAAAAACCGAAAGCCAAGATCAGTCGCAATATGCTGCAACCCCTGCACTTGCTGGATATGGTGGTATATCACAAAAATAATGGTTCGGTTCAGCGTGTGTCCGAACTTAAAAATTCTCCGCTATTGCAGAGTATACCTTATGATGTGATCAAAAGCAGTATCGTCATGTTTTTGAACGAGGTTATTTACAAGACGGTCAGGCAGCAAACTGCCGATGAGCATTTGTTTGATTTTGTATTCAATGCCATCGAATGGCTCGACCACCAAACCAGCGGACTCGTTAATTTTCACCTGTTGTTTTTGGTTCGATTAAGCCGGTATATTGGCTTTTATCCCGAGCAAACCAGCGGAGATGCCGATTATTTTGACATGAAGAACGGCACCTTTACCCGCTTTAAACCCGAAGGGCTTTATTACCTTTCGCCACCCCATACCCAAAATTTCCGGGCATTGCTTTTAACCAGTTTTGAGCATTTAGGCAGCTTAAAATTCAGCAATGACGAGCGGCGTTACCTGCTGCAAAAACTCCTTGAATTTTATACGCTGCATGTGGAAGGATTTGGCAATATCAGGTCGCACGAGGTACTGGAAGAGGTATTGGGTTGAACCAACGCTTAGCGTCGGTTTAATGAAATCGAAAAATAAAAATTCTTAATAAATAAGCTTCCGCATATTTCCCGAAAAACAATTAATTTCACGGTTAAATTTAACAAATCTTTAATACCTGCATGCCCGGCAAAGTACTGATCGTGATACCCTGTTACAATGAAGAGGCATCGCTGCCGATTTTGCTGCCCGAGCTGCTTTCAACCAAACTACCCCATGGCTATGAGCTGCAAGCTGCTATCATCAATGATTGCTCCAAAGACAATACGGTAGCTGTAGCCAGAAAATATGAGGTAACGGTGCTTGATCTGCCCGTAAATCTGGGTATCGGGGGTGCGGTGCAAACAGGCATCCGCTTTGCAAGAGATAACAACTTCGATCTGGCTATACAATTAGATGGCGATGGCCAGCACCCGCCAAAGGAACTTGCTAAACTGATCAATTACCATATAGAAACTGGTGCCAATGTGGTCATCGGATCCAGATTTATTGAAAAAGAAGGCTTCCAGTCGTCCTTTGCCCGCAGACTCGGGATTCAATATTTCCATTGGCTCAACCGCTTGCTTACCGGGCAGGCTATTTACGATAGTACATCGGGCTTCCGGCTTTTTGACCGCAAGGCGATAGCGCTGGCAGCAGCAAGCTATCCGGATGAATATCCCGAGCCCGAATCATTGGTTGTTTTTTCAAAAGCAGGCCTTAAAGTTGCCGAAGTAGCCGTTGTAATGGCTGCAAGGCAGGGCGGGCAATCGTCCATACGAAGCTTTGGTTCGCTTTATTATTGTATCAAAGTTACGCTGGCCATGTTTTTTTCATTCATTCGCAAACCCTGATCGTTATGTTAAGGATACAGTTCATCACCATCGCTGTCAATATTTTGTTTGTGCTTTATATCTCGAGGTTGATCATCAAAGGTAAACTCCGCGAAGAATATGCAATTGTTTGGGTGATTTGCACCTTGTTCCTGCTGCTATTCTCGTTCTGGACCGACGGTCTGGAACTGTTGCGGAAGCTTACCGGCGTAGTGGTAGCAGCTAACCTGGTATTTACAGGCTTTATTTTCGCTATATTGGTTTACCTGCTGCATCTGAGCGTAGTTGCTTCCAAATTATATAATGACAATAAGAAACTCGGCCAGGAAATTTCCCTGTTAAAGGAAAAATTTAACAAGCATCTGGAAGAGCAAAAATCATAGTTGGCCTTGCGCCTGGCGATGGGCGCCAGGCGTAGGATTAAACAGATATATCTAATTAAAACCAATGGACCATTCATCGTGCCCTGTTTGCGGGAAGCCGCTGACGCAGCTTTACAAATTGCGGTTTAACGTTTATCGCTGCAACAGTTGTGCCTTGCTGCATTCTGATGCCGAGTTTGAGCATTCGTTTGAGTCGGACCTGGAATCAACTTCAAGGGATATTGGTTTGAAGCAATTGCGCCTGGCAAACTTTGCCATCATCATCAAAGAGCTGCAAAATTTGAAGGCCTCAAAAAACACCCGCCTGGAGGGTCTCGAAATAGGTTGCGGAAACGGCTGGTGGCTGGAGACCTGCAGGGCAAACGATATCGAATGCACTGGCATAGAACCTGAGCATATCTATGAGCATTACCACAAGGAAAATGGCTTGAACGTTGTTTACGGCTTTTATCCTGAGGTGAGCCCCGCCAAAAAAGGCGGTTACGATTTCATCATTTTTAATGACGTATTTGAGCATATCCCCGATATTAATACCCTTGTGGAAAGCCTGCGCAAGGACCTTGCTGAAGATGGATTGCTGGTCATCAATATCCCCATGAGTACGGGCTTTTTCTATCGGCTGGCAACGCTGCAGCACAAATTAGGGCAAAATAGCAACCTTACCCGGATGTGGCAATTCAATTTCCATAGTCCGCATATGAACTATTTCAATGAGCAGAACATGAAATTGCTGTTGGAAAAACACCAGTTCGGTTGCCTGTCGGTATTAAGACTTAACACCCTTGATTTTAACAGTATCAAGGAGAGAATACTAGCTGACAAAGGCATCAACAAAGTTAAAGCCACCTTCATGACCACCGCTATCAAAGTATTAAAACCCGTAATTGTTAATGCCGAGCCCGACATCAAAGTATTTTTCTTCAGGAAAAAATAACTACTTGCCACTTTTTTTTCCGGCAATTGCCTGATCGAGGTTGTTGCGCAGCAATTGGTTTTTGGGGTTTAATTGCATCCCTTTTTCACCCACTTTGATGGCATTATCCCACTGGTGCAAAGCATTGTAGGCTGCACACAGGTTATTATAGGCCAGATCGTAATCCGGACGTTGCTCCAGGGCGCTTTCGCAGGCTGCAATACAAAACTCATACATCCTTTTATTGTAATAGGTGAGGCTTTCGTTTACATATTGCTCGGGCGTTGGCGGAGCGATCGGAAAATTGACAGCACTAATTTGCCGTTGTGCCAGCGCCAGGTTGTTCTTTGCCAGCGTATAATCCGGCTGAATTTTCAGGGCAGCATTTAAAGCCTCTTCAGCTTTATCAAATTGTTGCAGGGCCATATAATCGCTGCCAATATTATTATATGCCGGCGGATAATTGGGTTTCAATTTAATAGCTTGTTGCGCAGCAGCAATACTTTTTTCAAACCGGGCATCCAGGTAATAGTCCAGGCTCAATTGCAGGTATTTTTCCGGACTTGGTGACATGATCACTTTCTCAGCTTCCAGATCGGCCCGGTTTTTTTGTTTGCGGGCACCTTCCAGGTAGGCCAATGCTTCAGTATTGCCCGGATCGAGTTGCAGTGTATTGGTGGCCAGGAGCTTGAGGTTATCCCATTCCGACAGTTCGTCAAAACTATGCATCAGGTGAACGCGGGTTTCCAGGTCGGCATCAGAGAGGGCCAGGGATTTTTCGAGTACCACTTCAGCCTCGTGGTAACGTCGCATGGCATTCAGAAATTTGCCGTAGAGCTTATAATGTACCGCATATTGCTGGCCTATCTGGATGCCATAAAGAAAAAACTTCTCGGCATCGGCATATTTGCCGGTCTTCTCTTTCAGTACACCCATATTCACATAGGCGAAAGAGTACTCGGGTAATAACTGAATGGCCCGGTTAAAATAATTTTCAGCATCGGCATACTTACCCTGGTCGACCAAAATATTGCCGTAATTCATTAAACCGCGACCGTTTTTAGGGCTTTTAATGGTAACGTTCAACCATAAGCTCTCTTCACTGTGCCAAACATTATTACGTTTCCAGGTGCCGTAACTGCATAAGAGCAATATGACCAATACCGGTACCCATAGTATTTTGGGGTTCCGGGTCAGCAGGGAACCCGGCTTTTCGGCAAAGTGAAATATGATCAGCCCGATGGTCCAGCTAACACTTAAGCTAAGCCCTACAAAAGGGAAGAACATACGGTGATCATTAAGTACTTCGGCCAGGGGAATAAAGCTTGAAGTTGGTCCCAGCGCAATAAAAAACCAGATCAAACCAAAACTAATAGGCCTGAGTTTAGCCGAACGCGATGTGTAAAAAATGATTCCGATCATCACCAGCAGGAAGGCACATCCCAGGAAAAACCGCCAGTTATGGATACTGGTCAGCGGTTCCCAATCGGTATCTGCACTAAGACCTGTTGGCCAGAAAAACGTAGTAAAATAATGCAGGATAACGAAGGGCTGCGTTATCAGGTAATTAAAAACAGAGTTGCCACCCGGCTCCCAGGTTTTAGGGGTAAGCTTATCTACCAATTTATACAGCCCACCGCAAACAATAAAAGCCGGAATTGAGCGCAATAAAGCCATTCCCGCCGATCGCCAGAATGCCGGCTTATAAATTTCCAGCAGGCTGGCCTTTTCTTCAAACAGTAAAATGTAGAATAAAAGTAAGGGCGCAAACATGACCGCCGGTGGTTTGGCCAGGATACCAACAGCTACAGGCAGCAGGTAGATATACCACTTACGGCAAAAAGACGAGCAGGTGTACAAAACAAATCCCGCCAAAACCGCCAGGGTTGATTGCACATCGGCACGGGCTATGATATAATTGACGGTTTCGGCTATTGCCGGATGCAGCAGGTACCATGCCGAAGCAAACAGGGCAACCCAAACTATCGCCTTATTTTCAAATGAAAGTCCCAGTATTTTTTTAAAGAAAACAATCATTAACCATCCCTGCAGCAGGAAGAGCAGGAAGGTGGACAAATGAAAATAAAAGGCATCGTAACCGTTCCCCAGCCAATAGTCTATAGCCAGCGAAGTGGTGGTTACCGGGCGGTACGACTGGTTTTGCGGCAGGATACTGCTGGTGCTGCCGTCTTTAAAAAACTTCGGGATATTTTTAATATTCCGGATATTGGGATTACTGTAGATGGAGTGGCTGTCGTCAAAATGGAAACCATTGTAAAAATGGTTGGCGTAAACTACGGTGGCAGCCAGCAGAATGAGGCCGGTGTAAAATAAAAGGGTATTTCTTTTCACTGGTGAACAACAAATAATCGAGGCAAAAAATACTAACTTTTGGGGAGAAATAGTAAAAGTTGTTGCTAACATATTGACCCATACCTCATGTTGGGCTCGAAAATAATATCTGTTTCGGGCATTTCTTTTTCCCATCTTTACCCTCAATGACCGAGGTCCAAAAGCAATTTAAAAAAACGCGCATCGCTCCAACACCGAGTGGCTATTTGCATTTGGGTAATATTTATTCATTTGCCTTAACGGCCAGCTTAGCCGAAAAAACCGGCGCGCAAATTTTATTGCGTATAGACGACATGGACCGCGACCGGGTGAACAAAGACTATATCCAGGATATTTTTGATACCCTTAATTTCATGGAGATTCCCTGGCATGAGGGGCCAATGAACTTAAATGATTTTGAGAGAGAATATTCGCAAATGCAGCGTTTACCCCTTTATGAAGAAGCAATAAGTCAGCTTGCTGCCGCAGAAGCTTTGTTTGCCTGCAATTGCTCCCGTTCGCAGATCAGGCTGAGCAGCTCTGATGATACTTACCCCGGGACCTGTCGCCTTAAAAACATATCGCTATATGCCAAAGATGCCTGCCTGAGGCTTAAGACCGATGAAAGACTGGGCTTGTCGGTCAACAACCTTACAACAAATGGGGTAAAGGCCCTGTTACCCGCGGCTATGAAAGATTTTGTGGTACAAAAAAAAGACGGATACCCCGCATACCAGCTGGCTTCGCTCGTGGATGATATCCATTTTGGTGTCGACCTTGTCGTTCGTGGCCAGGATCTATGGAACTCCACCCTGGCGCAGCAATACCTTGGCCTGAAACTTGAAGCTACCCCATTTCAAAAAATAAACTTTTACCATCACGCACTCCTAACCGATAAAGGCGGTGTAAAACTTTCAAAATCTGCAGGCGACACTTCCGTGCGCTACCTACGGCAATACGGGTTTAAACCAGCCGATATTTATGCGAAGATCGGCAGGATGCTTGGCCTCAAAGAGCCGGTAAATAACTGGCGGCAATTGGCAATCAGTCCCTTAAATTAAAGGTTTTCGTTCCTCTAACCCGTTTCTGTCGGGTCTCGGCTGCGCCAGTTCCGGCTTTGTTTGCTTTGTTATTGGACCTTCAAGGTTTAAAAAAATAGCCCCAAAACACCCCAAAAGGCCACTTTAACAAAAAATTAAAATTATTTTTGAGTAATTCGTCAGACATCCTATATTTGCAGTCCCTTAGAAAAGCGGATGCAGGTGCCAAAATCATTTGCAAAGGCAACAAAGGGAGATATAAAAGGGAGTTTAGCTCAGCTGGTTCAGAGCATCTGCCTTACAAGCAGAGGGTCACTGGTTCGAACCCAGTAACTCCCACTTAAAAAAAGCCTCTTAGAGATAATCTAAGGGGTTTTTTGTTGCTCCTAAATTCCTGTCCTTTCAAAGTGCATGCAAATCGCTTGCAAATGTTTGCAAATTTTACAGCAACCAAACCGGGTTAATGATTTGATTAATTATATACAATATACGAAAAATTAAATACATTAACAACTAAACTTACCTACAGAATTGTTTAAGAAAGGTATCTTTGCGGCTCAATCAAGTACATTATGCCACAATCACCGTTACGCCAATTTGTTGAACAGCTTAATTCAACTGATAAGTTTCCATATAAAAGTTTTTATAAAGAAAATATTATCAATGTTGTAGTTGCTGATGACGATGATACAGAGAGTAAAAAGGCTGAGCTGGTCGACATGCTTAATGATATGGAGCCGCCTATGCAAATCAATCACATTGTTCTTTGTAAACAGACCGACTACGATAAAAAGTAATTATTACCAACCCTCCCCCCGGTGGTCCAAGCGGGGAGTATCCCCCTATACCCCACCACCCCCATACCGCCCCCCTTCCCGGTTCCCGGTTGGACTTGCTCCGAAAATTTTAACATAATTTTCTTTCAAAAAAAGAGGTTTTTAAAACTGACCCACTATTTAAAAAAACGAGGGCATACCAAATTTTTTTTTAGAAAATTTTAAAAGCTAATTTAGTAACTTATCAATTGCATATTCAAGATTAACTATGCGACAGTTTCTTAAAAAGCTTTCTTATGAAACATGGTTAAAAAATCATGAACCCACTCATAACGATAAATGGTTTAGGGAGCTTTACCCTTACCACTTATTTCAGAAAATTGACTTTAGTTCAGATAATATATGCAGAGAGCAGACTATAGAATTTAATCGCGTTCAATACACTGTTCTTGTAAAGAAAATCGAGTTACAAGAAAATGGAAGATATAGGACAACCT
>CAISPD010000075.1 GCA_903887275.1 uncultured Mucilaginibacter sp. | reverse complement strand
TTGAAAGCCAGTCTGTCGAGCAGAAAAGCGATGAATAAGCCGAGTCCCGAGCCGATGAGCAGCAGACCCCATTTCAGGTTTTGGTAGGGTGCCGACTGTGATTTATACCTCCGCGGGTCCATACCGCGTTCGATCATTGCCATCCGCTCGCGTTTGTAGAGGTAAACGATACCGAACAACATGGCGAATAAGCCCAGGGAAATGGTAATGGGCGCTAAAATTTCTATATCTCCGTGATTCATTGTTTTGATGATTTAATTAACGTTTTTGTTATTTTCATACAACCAATTCGGTGTATTTGAAAGCTATGACGACATGGTTTCAAAGGAGGTTACACTTTGGTTAAATTAGTTGTATTGGTTGTAGTAGTTGAATTAGGTAATAACATAAAAATAAAAGAGTTAGCAGCAAGCACAACTAATTCAACTATCCCTTTAGCTATCGGGACAACTACTACAAATAATACAACAACTACAACCAATTCACCCACTACAACCAATTCAACCACTACAACCACTAAAACTAAAACAACCACCCTGTAACCTACACCACCAAAACGTAGTCAGAGACAATTAAGAAATGCAAAGCAAACTTTCTGATATCGAATTGATCGAAGCTTCTCTGGGTGGAAACCAGTCTGCTTATGCCGACCTGGTACGCCGGCATCAACGGTTTGTGTTTACGCTTGCATTACGTTTTGCCAAAAACAGGGAGGATGCGGAAGAGATAGCACAAGATTGCTTTATTAAGGCTCATCGTTCGCTGGCTTCATTTCAGAAGCAATCAAAGTTCAGCACCTGGTTGTACAGCATTGTTTATACAACCTCCATGACCTTTCTGCGCAAGAAAAAACTACCAACAGACTACATCGACGACGAAAACACTTATATTCAGCTACAGAACTATGCCGGCAGTAGCGGCAACCTTGCCGAAAACCGGTCAAGGTCATATTATTTGAATGAAGCAATTGGTGAGTTGCAGCCCGATGATGCCAGCATAATTACGCTATTCTATATGGGCGAGCAATCGCTGGACGAGATAGGTAAGGTTTTAGGAATTGAGTCTAATACGGTTAAGGTAAAGTTATTCAGGGCACGCCAGCGGCTCAAAGAAAAGCTGGAAAAAAATTTAAAGAGCGAAGTAAGGGAACTGATATGAAAACGATAGAAGAGCAGTTATGGAGTTATATTGATGGCACTTGCACGACAGATGAAAGCAAGGCCATAGCAGAATTGATTGCGGCTGATGAAACATGGGGCAGCAAGTATGCCGATCTGTTAAGCTTTGATCAGCAGTTAGAAAGCATTGAATTGGACGAGCCATCCATGGGGTTTACCTTTAAAGTAATGGAAGGTATCCGTGGCGAATATGCACAGCAACCGCTGAATGCAAAGATTAACCAAAATATCATCAGCGTTATTGCTGCATTTTTTATCATCAGCATTACAGCATTACTGTTGTTCTTGTGGGTTTCGGTTCCATTGGGGCATGCCAATATGTCAAATGGGCTGCCACAGCAGCTGAAGCATGCAGAGAGTTTTCTCCAAAATCCGGAAACAAAATTCTTACATGGCACAACGCTGTTAAATATCTTTTTGATGGTTGATATCGTGCTTGCGCTTTTTCTTACGGATGCTTACCTGCGCCGTAAAAAGGCTTCAAAACAAGCATTACGCCCATAAATTTGTATGGCAAAAGGAACACTATGTCAGCAAAAGGGAACAGTAAAAATGTCACAGAAAAGCCAGTAATTGTGTAATCTTGACGCATTAGGCAAAAATTGCACAGACTATCACATACTGGTATAGTAATTGTAATATGATAGGCTGAACTGGTATTCTTCCAGTTTAATTGTGATAAGGTTTAGGTTGAAAGCCCCCAAACAGCAAGTGTGAGGGGGCTTTTATTTTGCACAAAAAAGCCCCGGTTAACGGGGCCATAGGCAATATAAAGTGTAAACAAATGCAAGGATTTATTTATTGTTCTGAACCGGGAACACTGGCTACACGATAACCTGTTCCGTTATCATCTTTCACTTCTTCATAAAACACATTATCAGGCGACACGAAGTATTTCTTATTGTTGAGCGTTAACCTCCGACAATCGGCTGGCAACTGATGTAATACATCACCAACTTTCAGGGTGATGGCAGGCTTCATTGCCTGGTTAGCCTGGCCGGTATTATTATATGTGCCAGGGTTATCTGTCGAAGCGTTGTCATAACTTTCCGGTTGATCGTTGGCATTGGCGGCATTGTCTGTATTTAATACGCCATCCCTGCCCACAACAACATATACAGTGCGGCCGCTGGCATCGGTACTTTGCTGATAGTACACACCATTGGCTTCATAATAAAGTACGCCATCTATCGCTATAGAACTGGCATTGGATGGCAGGCTGGGTACTGCCGCACCAAGCGGAGGCGTAGTTACCTGGTAACCGCCATTGTATGGCCTGTAGAACACGCCCCCATAGTAATAATATCGGTACGAGTCCCAGTAAAAAGGGTAATACCCAAACGGAAGAAAACCGCAATATAAACCAAGATGAGGATAACCCCAGCCCCAGCCATAATGGTAATAACCGCCGCCGTAACCATAAGCGCCGCGATAATAGCTGCGACCGCCGTATACATAACGGCTGCCGCCATAATACCCCCGGTTGCCATAATACCCCCGGTTGCCATATACCGAAGCGCCTCCATGATAATAAGCACGCGCACCGGATGGATAATTGCCGCCCCGGTAAGCATATGCCCGGGACCCGATACCAGCGTTTACGCCAACTGCAACATTCGGGCGCGAAGCATAGCCGCTACGTGCCATAGGTGCGCTATGTATTGCGCCTCCATAATTGCCGCCAACTGCTCCCCGAAAACTACCACCGGCACCCGATGAACCGTTCCCTCCCGAAACAGCACCATGAAAGCCACTGCCTCCACCACCGCCGTGAAATCCACCACCACTGCCACCACCGTGGCCTCCCCGTTGAGCGTAAACATTACTCATAACTGCCATTGCCAGCAAGCCTGTTAAAACTAAAGCCGGTATATATTTAATTGAGCGTTTCATCTTGTTGATTGTTATACTTTAACGTTCGACACTGATTTGTGAAAATGGTTTAGCCGCGATCCATAAAAAAAGGGCCTCGAGAGCCCTTTTTGATAGTATTTGCTTTGCGTTATTGCTGCTTTTCAGTATCGTCGTCGGAAGGTATACTAACAATGCGGTATCCTTTGAAATTATTGGCATCGGTGTATTCCTGGTAATAAACACCCTTAGGGGAAACAAAATATTTCTGACCGTTAAGATTTATTTTGTGCGAACCCTCGGGTAACTCATTAACAATATCGCCAACTTTTGGTGCCGGAGGTGTATCCGCCTGGTCTGCGCTAGTATTGAGTACACCATCTTTTCCTGTAACAACATAAACGGTTTTACCCTTATCGTCAGTATCGGGTTTAAAGTATACGCCATTAAATTCAAAATACTGCTGTCCGTCTATTACTATTGATTGTGCTCCTTCAGGAAGTTTAGTGACCGCCGCACCTAATGGCGGGCTGGCAACTTCGTAACCGCCGTTATCATTTGGGCGATAAAATACGCCGCTGTTGTAATAGTAAAGATCGGCCCCAAAATAAAAAGGGAAATAGCCAAAGGGCAAAAAACCTAATCTAAAACCTACAGAAGGGTAACCGAAAAAATATCGGCCTCCATAAAAACCCCCGTAATAACCGGGGCGTGCAGTCACAGCAAGTGCATTAACTCCCCTGCTAAAACCTATGCCTACTGCACTCCGGGCAACACTCACCCCTACACTTACATGACCACCACCACCGTGGAAGCCGCGCTGTGCGCTAGCATCTGACGACATCCCAACCACCATTAAACCTGACAAAGCCAGGCCGGATGCAAATTGAACTAACGTTTTCATTTTTTTAGAAGAATTTTAAAGTATCAAACCTTTTAACTTTCATTTAGACTAAACCCGGTATACTGGGTTTAAATCTAAAAAACACTTTTTAATTGATTTTTATGCGAATAACGGCCTAAATCAATCATTTATTCATTAACGCAAAGCAGCCTATCCATTGATACATGAACTTATTTTGTATCAAAATTATTACGACTGCGGACTAAAAAGTGCAATTCTCCGGCTTGTATGCTATTTTTTTACCTCAAAATTAAATACGCTGCTGCCTGCGGCGCCATTGGTACTAATACCCTGTAACACGCCTATATATTGCCCCGGCTTATCGCCGGTAAAAAACGATACCTGGCGGATCCCGTTTGCACCGCTTTCAATATTTGGTGCCCAGTACAAAACATTTCTGAAATCGGGCAGACGGCTGGCTACCTGAGTATCGGTATCATAAACCGGCGAGTAAAAAACCCGTTGCAGCTGCAGACCTTCGTAGTCAAGTACTATTGCATGCGGGTCCATATCCAGGCCACCAAGATCGCCTTTATAAGTGGTATAACTTAAAATTCCCTGTGCAGCCGACGGCCCCCAAAAATAACGATCACGCATTACGTCAAGTCTTTTAATTTTTAAGGGATCAAGCGCCACAACTTTATCCATATTAAAAATTGGAACACCATCCAGTAAAACCATGGGGTCTCCGTCAAGGAAGCCTTTTTCACTGATCACTTTAATGTGGAAATGATTATCGCTTTTTACCAGGTACAATTCGTGGATATATTCCCGTAAAACTTCCTCCATGGTTGTAAACCGTGTATAATCATCAAGCTTATAAGTTTTGTAGGGTTTACCAAAAAACCCACCACTATCTACCATTGGTGTCCTGTATTTCTTGATCTGGCTGCCTGAATATATATTAAGTACCTGCATACCCAGGCTGGTATTTTCAAGCGAACTTTGTATGGACGGTTCCAGGCTAAATTCGGGCAATGTACTTTTTGAATATTGCTCTGAAAACGGACTTAAAACATCAATCCGGTAAAGGCTGTCGTGCTCGGTATTGGTTTGGACCACTATTTCGCCCGGCCCGAAAAAATCTTTGGTATTAAACAAAAGTCGTCCGGTTGAGTCACTGCGTGATGAGAACAATTGAACCCGTTTACCGGGTACTCCCAAATAGGCTACTACGTCGCTTACTGGTGTGTTACTGGCAGTACTTACCAGTTTTCCGGTAACCAGGTGGCCGTTAAACTCGGGTAAATAGGTAAACGCGGTAGACTTGTTACTTAATACATCGTCCCATTTAAATCTGCGCCAGCCCTGGGTAAGCATCAGGTTATCTGCAGCTTCGGCGCTGTTCTCTCTCAGGTAAAAACCTGGTGATTCAATACTACCTTTCAAATCAGAACTCAGCCAGAAATAGGCTGCGATATCGCTTTCATCTGCGGTTTGGAAACTGTCCAGACGGTATACTGAAAGCGACAAGTCTGCCCTTTGCAGCTTACCATTAATATCTTTTGCCGCCAGGGCAACATTCACTTTTTTACGGCCGCCATATTGTTGCTGATCAGTACTGGCTTCAACATTCAAAAGCTGGGTAGTGGGTCGTTTAAAATATAACCTTTCAGCCACCGGGCGTCTTTCACTATTAAAAATGGTAATATGCGATATTCCTTCGCCTAATTGGCTTTTGTCGATGGTAAAAGTAGTGGTCCCGTTATTGAGGGAAGCATATTTGGCAACTTTAACAACCTGGCGGGTATGTACAAACAAATAAACATCAGATCCGGTTTGATCGGTCAGCGCATTCACATTCACAATCAGCTGTGCGCCATTATCCTTTAGCTGTATTCCGAAACCCTGAGTACTTGCGGCAGGAAGATCTACTACTATTGGTTTAGCCTGAGCACTTCTAATAATTGCTTTATAGCTACCGGCCACAGCGGGCGTAAATGTAAAGCTACCCAGGCCAAATTTGAGGGGTCGGAATCTGGCGACCGTATCATTCTTCTGATCGATAACTGCACCAAAAAAATCAATACCTTTTCCATCTTTACCAACAGCTCTGAAACCAATTTTAGTGGAAATTCCGGCAAGCAGGCTACCACCCTCCGGAAAAAACTGGATATCAATTGCTGGTCTGTTAGCTGCAATGGCTCCGGGTACGATCTGGGGATTTACAATGGTGAGCGGCTTTTCAAAATAATAATCCGGACTAAAGTTTTTCATCCAGTTGGTATAGGCACGCAATTTATAGCTGCCATTTGATACCGTTACAGGAATATATACCGAACCACTACCTACACCATTCTTTAGCTCAATTTTGGTTTGAAGTACAGATACCTGGCTATTGTCCAATACATCAATGTAGGCAACTTTGCTCAGATTTAAAGGCCTGTGCACAGTGCCATCCACCACATATATTTTAAACCACAGGATCTCGCCTGTCAGGTAAGCACTTTTATCGGTATGAACAAAAATCTTTTCCTGAAGTGCATTCTGACCATATCTTTCAAAACTGCTCCGAACCGGATCAGTTTGCTGCGCTGAACTCGCAAAAGTGATGAAAGATGCCAGAGCAGCTGCACCGATAGTTTTTTTAAGGAAGCCCGTTAATTGTTTCATAGCTTTATAGGGTATACCTGGTATTTTTCAATATATCATTTATCGGGTTGATCAGTAAAAACTGACCGGCCCTTCCGTATCATTATTCAATTTAATTTCCTGCATCTATCCAATAGCCTGGCCGTATATTCGTTCCGCGCAGGGTACAATCAACACAGCTGGGTAATGACGCCGACCAACCCAAAATTGGTCCGCGGGGCACCGCGATAGGCAATACCGGAATATGGTACCCCGTGAAAATATACGCAGCCACCTGATTTGCCGTTCCGCCACCACTCAGGTGCGCAACATAGTAATCAGAATCAAGTGTACAGCCGCCGTAATAGTTGTCTGCCCGCCAATTCGGCAGGTTGTGGTTATCAATAAATATTCGGGTTTTAGAAGGTGTTCCTGCTGTAATATAGCCTATTACCACCTCGGCAGGATTGGTCTGGCAATGAATATTGCCCGGCAACTCGGAGGGCTGGGGATCAAATATTGTACCCAACGATTCGGTATTATTCTTCAGCTGCTGGTAATAATTAAAGGCATCCGGCGTCAATACGTATTGCTTCACCTGTATGGTATACCTGTTGGCTATTTTTTCAGAAGTTGAAGGTATTGTGCTGATCAGGTTAGCTGCCACCACATCGTTCACTAATTTTGCTGTCGAGTTTAATATGATATTGGTAGAAGTATCGCTCCTGAAGCAGGCATAAATTTGTTGTTCCTGGGGCCTGGCAAGTACCGTATCCACCGGATATTTTGAATAGTAGCCATAAGAGTTATAGGCCGAATGGAATAAGTAAGTATCGGTAAATTCCCAGCGATAATATCTTGAGCTGTTGGTTGCGTCATGCGTATCCGAATAAATATTAATGCCATCACTCTTTACCCGGTAATAAACGCTGTCAATAGGCGGCGAATTTTTAGATGAAACAAAATCCGATTGGTAGACCTCACCATTTGAAGTCACAATTTTAATGCTGTATTTAACCGCAGCATTTGAATTGATAATGGCACCGATATAGGTTCCGTTTCCCTGTTCAATTACCGGATAATTAAGGCCGCCATCGGAGATGATATTGATAATAGCTCCTGTTTCGGGCTTCGCTGATAAGTTGGACGACAAGGGAACAGTGCGGCTCAATCTGATGATCGAGGCATCCGGTCCGGTATTGATCACCCCTTCAACTACCAGGTAATTACCTCCGGAAGAAATTATTTTAGGGGTGTATGCTTTTTTACAACCGTAGCCAAAAGCCAAAGCCATAAGCAAAGCGCCCGCTAAAAACTTCCCGTATTTTCCTGCTTCTTTATTCATGATTCTTTTTACGATCGATTTAACATCGTTATTTTCTTTCATCAGAAACGGATATTATAATTAACAAATGGAATTGGGCGGGCAAATATCGATAACTGATAACCGTTGATCACTCCCCCCTGTTCCTGAAAATAGGTCGAATAGGCATTAGCACGTCCGGTAAGGTTATAGATACCTACAGACCATGAATTATGCGTTAGCTGATGTACCTTATGGTTGCCTTCAATATTAATTGACAGGTCGGTCCTGAAATAATCAGGTATCCGATAAGCATTCCTATCCGAATAATAAACCCTTTCGGCATTGCCATATCCATACTTGGCAATTGGCAGTGTAATAGGCCTACCGGTGCTATAGGTAAGATCAAAGGAAACGCTAAAACGATGACTTACCCTGTAATTACCGTTAAAGTTAAAGTCGTGAGGCTTGTCATAACTGGCGGGGTAAAAACTACCCTTGTTGATGAGTTCACCTGCATTGGCATCATCCTGCTGCAGGAAAGTGCGCGAATAGGTATAGCTTATCCAACCATTGAGTTTACCGGCAGTTTTCTTCAACAGAAATTCAACTCCGTAGGCTTTACCTTTGGTATTGATCACTTGCTGCTCAACATGGTCATTCAACAAAAGTGTTGCACCGCTTTTATAGTCGAGGTAATTATTAATGGTCTTATAATACACTTCTACCGAAGTCTCAATGGTGTTAGCAGCAGCGTTTTTATATAAACCCAACGAAATTTGCTGACCAAACTGGGGCTTTATATTAGGATCGCTCAACTTATAAGTATCTGTAGGCGATATTGAAGTAGTATTGGAAAGCAGATGGATATACTGACGGAGGGTATTGTATGCCGCTTTGAGCGACAGATCATCATTTAGGTTATAACGTGCGCTAAGCCGAATTTCGGGCCCTTTATAGGTGTTGATCACTTTTCCTTTTCCATAGGTTGTACTATCGGTAACATTGAGTGAATTTTTAGGCAGACCGGGTGCGTAATGGTCGACCGTTTGTGCACCCAGGTAGGCATACAACGAATAACGTATACCTGCACTTACCGAAAAATCGGGTGATATATCATATTTATCGCCAAGATATATTGCATTTTCTGATGCCTGTTCCTGTGGTACAATTTGCGGAGCGATAAGCGATTTGGCGCCATCCGGTAGTTCCCGTCCAGGATTCATTCCATAATAAATGGTACTTATACCGAAATCGATTGTATTTTTTGGATTCAGGTAATAGTTAAAATCAAGCTTGCCATTGTATTGGTTTATGCCGAAGTCGAGCTTATAAGCATCCACAGGGTTTTGGGTGCTTGCAACATTGTAATCGTAATGATCATAACCCAGCAGAAATACACTGTACAATTTGTTATTAAAATTATGCTTCCATTTGATGTTAGCATTCCTGTTACTGTAAGCATAGGAGGTATCGCTGTTGAGCCTGAACTTATCCTTACTAAAGTAACCCATCAGGTAAACCGTATTTTTATCGTTGATCTGACTGGTGATACCGAGGTTAAAATCATAAAACGAAGCCGAACTGTGTTTATAGGCATCGGGTAATAAGCTTAGTAACCAATCAGAATAGGTGGTCCGTGCACCAAAAATTATCGATGTTTTATCTTTAATTATCGGCCCTTCAACATTGATACGGCTGGTAAGCAAGCCTATGCCTGCCGAACCTGTAAAGTTCTTTTTATTGCCATCCCGGTCGGTTACTTCTAAAACAGATGAAAGGCGACCTCCGTATTTCTCGGGTATCGAACTCTTATATAACTCGATGTTCTTTACCAGATCGGGGTCAAATGCGGAGAAAAATCCAAAGAAATGCGATGGGTTGTAAATAGTTGCGTCGTTGAACAAGATCAGATTCTGATCAGCGGCACCGCCCCTTACATTAAATCCGGTGGTAGCTTCCCCAACCGATTGTACACCTGGCAGTGTTAACACTACGCGCAGCACATCGGCTTCGCCAAAAGCTGTTGGAATTTGTTTTATGCTCCTGATGTCGAGTTTATTAACCCCCATTTCCACACTTTTAACGTTCGCAACTTTCTCTGCAGAGATGGTAACCTCTTTTAATGAAGTTACCTGTTCCTGCAGTTCGATGTTTAGTTTGCCATCTGAGTATAAAACAATTCTTCTGCGTGTATCTTTCATACCCAGACCCTTAATGATCAGGGTTTGTTTACCGCGCGGTATTGTAAGCGAAAAATACCCAAACTGGTCAGTTGCCGTACCGGTTTTGGTATCAGGCACATAAATACTTGCTCCTATTACTGCTTCGCCCGTTTTCAGGTCGCGCACATAACCGGCAAGTGTAGCATTGCCAGCTTTGATCGTATTTGTCCTTATCCCTATTTCGTAAAGTTTGTTTTCTGTAGTGGCATCGGCAACTTTCTCCTGTACCTGGTCGGCCGAATAATCGGTAACCGATGCTGCAGGAGTTGCGACAGACTGGGTACTGGTAAAAAAGCCGGGGGGAAGGCTAGCTGCTATCTGCCTTCCTTTACTTAAAAAAACATTTGCATCCTTAATGGTATAATTAAAATCGGTACCATGAAAAACCAGATTAAGCACAGCAGGCAGTGTACGGTCGTTAACCTGCAGACTTACTTTTAAGCTATCAAATTGCGCCGGATTATAATAGAAGTGAAAACCTGTTTTTGATTCCAGGTCGCTCACCACTTGTGCAATGCCAGCCTGCTGATAGCTTACACTGATCGTCTTCCCATTGTCCTGCGCTGAGGCCAGTTTAAAAAGAAGTGCGAGACAAAAGCTTAAAAAGTATATTTTTTTCATCAGAATAATTGTTCGTTCAAAAAGAGTAATTGGCAGATACAGGCTTCAAATATGTTTTTCAACCTTTTTTTACTTTAAAGGCGATCGTAATAAGCAGCCAGCATCGCCATCGCCAATTCGGGCGTTTCTCTGAAGGTGATATTATTGTCTCTCAGGTATTTTTGAAGCACCTGCTTTTTGTCTTTCAGCACACTATAAAATGCTCCCTGACTGTCAACTTTATACCAGGTATTACCTTTTTTCAGAAAATAGTCATGGCTCTCTAAAAAGAAGGTTTCAACCGCACTTTCCATCGAGGTGGAGTGCTGAATTGTTTTGATGTGCCGGGCCAAAACTTCGGTCTTGCCCGAATAAAGTTGTTCGTAAAAGCCGGTTGTCAGTCCCGATTTATCGTTGAGAATCGTGTCTGTATTTAGCCTGACGAAATGATGCCCTGCGAAACTAAATTCACTCACCCTTTCTTTATTCAGGCAATAAAGTGAGAAATGATTGTACAATAATGCCACTAATTCGTCCTGGTATATATCGTACATCATTGGGACACCAGTATAAGTAAAGCCATCATATTTTACCATTCCTACCTCCAGCGATTGGGCATCTAATGGATAAAGCGCAGTGCCTTTGATGTTACGATCATAAGCCTGATACTCCTTACCGTTAAATAATCGGGATTGCTGACCGAGCGCGATATAAAAATTTGAGGTGACCTGAGCCAGGCTTGCCTGAACCACAGTACTGTCGCCGGATGACTGTTGCCCGGATACTTTCCCGGCAAAGAGCGTAGTAACAATAAGAAATGCAACC
Source organism: uncultured Mucilaginibacter sp. (assembly GCA_903887275.1). Classification (GTDB taxonomy): domain Bacteria; phylum Bacteroidota; class Bacteroidia; order Sphingobacteriales; family Sphingobacteriaceae; genus Mucilaginibacter. The sequence continues at coordinate 24,793 of CAISPD010000075.1, read as the reverse complement.
GGTCTGGGGAAATGTCTTTTCATTCAATAAAATATTTTAGGCTATTCGGGTTGGAAAACTAATTCGCGGATCGATCAGGATCAAACGATATTCCTAAAAACACACGCAAACGCATATTAAAAGGAACTGAAAATTACTAAAATTTTAGTTAGTCCGGCATATGTGTCGGCTTTTTTACAATTTTTTTTTGACCGGAGCCTGTTAAACGAAAAAAGCCCCGGGAGTCCGGGGCTTTAAAAATAATTTATAAAATTGTTAAAGTTTACGTTTTACTTCTACGTTTTCATATGCCTCAACAATATCACCTATTTCGATGTTGTTATAGTTCTGGATATTTAAACCGCATTCGTAACCGGCATTAACTTCCTTCACATCATCTTTAAATCGTTTCAATGATGCCAATTCACCAGTAAATATTACAACACCTTCGCGAACGATACGAATCTTGCTGTTACGGGTTATCTTACCATCTAACACCATACAACCTGCAATGGTACCCACCTTACTGATCTTGAAGGTTTCGCGTATCTCAACGTTGGCAACAATTTTCTCTTCAAATGTAGGCGCAAGCATACCTTCCATCGCAGCTTTGATCTCGTTGATCGCATCATAGATGATAGAATATAATCGGATATCGATCTGCTCCTGTTCGGCCAGTTTACGGGCTCCACCTGATGGGCGCACCTGGAAACCGATGATAATGGCGTCTGATGCCGAAGCCAGCAATACATCCGACTCGGAAATCTGACCTACAGCTTTTGATATAATGTTAACCTGTATCTGCTCGGTTGAAAGTTTGAGCAACGAGTCTGACAATGCTTCGATAGAACCATCCACATCACCTTTAACAATAATGTTAAGTTCTTTAAAGTTGCCGACAGCCAAACGGCGTCCGATCTCATCAAGTGTAATATGTTTTTGTGTACGTAAGCCCTGTTCGCGTTGCAGCTGCATACGCTTTGTTGCAATTTCACGCGCTTCAACTTCACTTTCAAGCGCATTGAATTTGTCGCCCGCCGTTGGTGCACCTTGCATACCAAGTACCTGAATTGGTGTTGATGGTCCTGCATGGTCTACCCTTTGACCGCGTTCGTTGGTCAATGCTTTAACACGCCCGCTATAACAACCGGCCAGTATCGGATCACCTACACGCAATGTACCAGCTTGTACCAGTACAGTAGTTACAATACCGCGACCTTTGTCTAACGCTGCTTCTATCACCGTACCGATGGCACGCTTATCCGGATTAGCTTTAAGTTCAAGTAATTCTGCTTCCAGCAATACTTTTTCCAGCAATTTATCAACGTTAAGCCCGGTTTTGGCAGATATTTCCTGGGATTGGAATTTACCTCCCCATTCTTCCACCAAAATATTCATGGCTGCCAATTGCTCGCGAATCTTGTCTGCATTAGCACCCGGTCTGTCTATTTTGTTGAAGGCAAAGATCATTGGTGCGCCTGCTGCCTGTGCGTGGTTAATAGCCTCGCGGGTTTGAGGCATCACGCTGTCGTCAGCGGCTACCACAATAATTACTATATCTGTTACTTGAGCACCCCTGGCACGCATAGCAGTAAACGCCTCGTGACCTGGTGTATCCAGGAAGGTGATCTTGCCTTTATTTTCAGGAAGGGTTACTTCGTAGGCACCTATGTGCTGGGTGATACCACCGGCTTCCCCTGCAATAACATTTGTTTTACGAATAAAATCGAGCAAAGATGTTTTACCATGATCGACGTGACCCATGATGGTTACGATCGGCGCTCGTGATTTTAGTTGATTTGGCTCGTCAGGAGTATCAAGGTTAGCTTCTTCGTCCTGCGGTTTAACAAACTCAACCTGATAACCAAATTCCTCGGCAACAATAGCCAGGGTTTCTGCATCTAAACGCTGGTTGATGGAAACGAACATACCCAGACTCATACAGGTAGATATGATCTGCGTTACCGGCACATCCATCATGGAGGCAAGTTCGTTTGCAGTAACAAATTCTGTTACTTTTAAAACCTTTGATTGTAATTCCTGTTCCAGTGCCAGTTCTTCGGCATTGGCAGCAACATCATCACGTTTTTGCCTGCGGAACTTGGCGCGCTGGGCAAACTTACCCGACTTACCGGCACCGCTTAAACGTGCCAGAGTTGCTTTGATCTGGTCTTGTATTTCTTTTTCTGAAGGTTCTTCTTTAGGTGTTGATGGTGTAGTACCACGACGGAAATCGCCGCGACCGCCACCTGCACCAGGTCCTTTTCTAAAATCCGGACGATTGCCACCCCCGGGTTGTTGCTGCTGTTGCTGGTCACCCGTACCGGTACCTGTACCGTGTGGGTGATCTTTGCGTTTCCGCTTGCGTTTATGGTCGGCCGCTCCACCTGCAGTATTAGAGGATGACGCTACCGGACCGCCTCTTCTGGATGAATCAACCGGCAATTGAATTTTACCAATAACATTAGGGCCGGTAAGCTTTTCGGCTTTAGCCCTGATCACGTCATCTTCTTCAACTTCCGGAACAACAACAATTTCGGGCTGTGGTTTTGGCTCTTCTTTCGGAACTTCAACTACAGGCACTTCCGGTTTTGGTTCCGGTATAGGTTCTGGCTCCGGTTCAATCGTTACAACCGGTTCTTCTTTCTTTTCGGGTTGAACAACAGGCGCATCCAAATCTATCTTGCCGATAACTTTCACACCAGGCAAGGTTAAATCGCCTCTTTCTTCAACTTTAGGGGCCTCCACCTTAGGTTTTTCAACCGGTGGAACGTAAGCGGCTGCGCCTTTAATCAGTATCTCTTCGTTCTCAAAATCTCTTCCACGACGAGGCGGCTCAGCTGCTTTTTCAGTAACAAAGCCAGGCTCATCCTTCCTTATCTTACCGATAGCTATCTGTTTGGCTTCTTCCTTAATAATCTTGTCTGCAGCAAATTCTTTGAGCAGGGTATTATACATCTCATTGTCCAGCTTAGCCATCGGGTGTTTATCTACCTTAAACCCCTTAGCGGCTAAGAAATCGACAATGGTATTGATACCAATGTTCAGTTCCTTTACTGCCTTTATTAATTTTATTGATTTGTCTTCTGACATTTATTAAATTTTCTCTTGCTTACTTTTTATGCAAAAATACGATTTTAATTTTGCTTATTCTGTTTATTCAAACTCGGCCTGCAGAATAGATAATACTTCCTTAACAGTTTCTTCTTCCAGATCAGTACGTTTTACCAGTTCACCAACTGACAGGGCCAGCACTGATTTAGCGGTATCCAAACCGATACGTTTGAACTCGTCAATGATCCAACCGTCAATTTCGTCTGAGAATTCCTCGATATCCACATCCTCATCCTGCTCATCGGCCTCACGGTAAACATCTATCTCATAACCCGTTAACTTACCGGCCAGCTTAATATTGTGACCACCGCGGCCGATTGCCAGAGAAACCTGATCGGGTTTTAAATAAACTGCTGCTGTTTTCTTTTCATCATCAAGTTTGATCGAAGTGATCTTGGCTGGCGAAAGGGCACGCTGAATATATAACTGCAAATTATTGGTGAAGTTGATAACGTCGATATTCTCATTTTTCAACTCACGAACAATACCATGGATACGTGAACCTTTCATGCCTACGCAGGCACCTACAGGGTCGATACGGTCGTCATAAGATTCAACAGCTACTTTGGCACGTTCACCCGGCTCACGAACGATCTTTTTGATAGTGATCAAACCGTCAAAAATCTCCGGAACTTCCAGTTCAAACAAGCGCTGCAAAAATTCAGGTGCAGTACGCGAAATAATGATCTTAGGGTTGGCATTCAACATATCTACCTTGCTCACTACCGCTTTCACACTGTCGCCTTTTTTGAAATAATCGGCAGGGATCTGCTCTGATTTAGGCAGCAATAACTCATTGCCTTCATCATCCAGTACCAAAGTTTCTTTTTTCCAAACCTGATAAACTTCACCAGTTACGATCTCGCCTACACGATCCTTATATTTCTTAAATATTTCGTCTTTTTCAAGCTCAAGGATCTTCGACACCAGGGTCTGACGCGCTGCAAGTATAGCCCGGCGACCAAAACTTTCAAGCGTTATCTGCTCCACAAATTCGTCACCAACTTCCAGGTCCTCATCTACTTTATGGGCCTCCGCAAGCTCAATTTCCAGATCGTCATCTTCCGAAAAACCATCTTCCATTACGGTACGCGTGCGCCATATCTCAAGGTCACCATTGTCGGTGTTCACAATTACGTCGCAATTTTCGTCGGTACCATACTTCTTTCTGATCATACTTCTGAATACATCTTCAAGTACGCTCATCATGGTTGGGCGGTCAATGTTTTTGAAGTCTTTGAACTCCTGGAAAGACTCAATCAAATTAATATTGCTCATTTTATTACTTAAATGATATTAAAACTTTTGTTTCTGTTATTTGCTCCAATGGGATAGTGCTTTCAATCTGTTCGGCCTTTTTCCCTTTTTCTTTTTTTGTTTCTTCCAAAACAATAGCATCTTCGGTGAGGCCTGTTAATAGCCCTTCTCTTTTGCTGCTATCTGCCAGTTTTATTGCCAGCCTGCGGCCTATGTTTTTTACATATTGCCTTGGCAAAACCAGCGGTGTATCTATACCCGGCGACGATACCTCCAGGTTATAGGCATGCTCTATCACGTTTTCTTCCTCCAAATGAAAACCCACATGGCGACTAATAGCGACGCAATCGGCAATACCAATTCCTTTATCACCATCCACCAGGATGATCAGCCTACCCGGCGAAGGCATATTTATGCTTACCAGGTAAAGGTCGGGATTGCCGGCAATTTTCTCCTCTACCAGTTCCTTAACCCGCTTTTCGATATCCATTTTTTTAACCGGTTTTCAGGTAAGTAAAACAAAAGAGGGGGCTTCGGCCCCCTCTTATTCGTTTAATTACGGTGCAAATATAAATAATAATATTTGAAAATCAATGGATTTTTAATAGCTGAATCGCAGATCAGTATGCCTGATAGTGCCAGGCTTTTCCATAGCCTGCAGTAATTGCCAGGCTGTTTTTGTATCGCCATAATCAAAGAAGCGCAAAAAATAAACCTGCCCTTTTTTAAAGGCCGTATCAGGGGTAAATACTACAAGGCTGTCCTTAACAACATACTTTCCGGGTTGTGCAGTTAAAAAATCTTTATCGTCCGTATCTACCGGCATTTTATAAACCGGGAGCAGCCCCTGCCAGACATTGGTATCGGTATCGCGGGCAATATCGTTGATGATGGCTTTGTTAAAACCTGAGATCGTGATGGAGCGGTTGGAATCTGAAAGTTTCATCACGATCCGATTTTCAGACACTCTTCCGGCACAACTACAGAACAGAATTATTATAGCTATTGCGCTTTTTTTCATTTCTTCAACGTCTCCTCAAACAACTTAAAAATCCGCTTATACTCATCGGTCCAGCTGCTGGGCTGCTCAAAGCCGTGGTCCTCTACAGGGTATGGGGCCAGCCACCAGTTATCTTTATGCAATTCGATCAGTTTTTGCGTCAATCGCACAATATCCTGAAAATTCACATTCTGGTCTACCATGCCATGCAGCATCAGCAAATTGCCTTTCAAGCCATCGGCAAAATAGATGGGCGAGCTTTGGCGATAGGATTTTTCATCAGTAGTAGGTTCATTCAGGATGGAAGCTGTGTAGCCATGATTATAGTGCGCCCAGTCGGTCACCGAGCGGATGGCAGCGCCCGAAGTAAACACATCAGGTTCAGTAAACAAGGCCATCAGCGTCATAAAACCACCGTACGATCCGCCATATATACCAACATGCTTCGGGTTTATGCCATATTTTTCAATCAGGTATTTAACCGCATCCACATGGTCGCTCAGGTCTTTGCCACCCATATGCCGGTAAACGCCGGTGCGCCAATCCCGGCCATATCCGGCACTTGCAGTATAGTCGATATCCATCACATAATATCCCTGATCGGCCAATAAATTGTTGAACATATACTCCCTGAAATAATGCCCCCAGGCATAGGTAATGTTTTGCAAATAGCCTGCACCATGCACAAACAACACGGCTGGTTTTGCCGGGTCGGGATGCTGAGGGATGTAAACCCGACCATATACATCGGCCCCAAAACGGTTTTTAAAAGTGATCACTTCCGGGTCGCGCCAGGCGTAGGAATTAAACTCATCGCTTACGGAATTGGTTACTTTGATGGCTTTTGAACCGGGCCTATTGGCTTGCAGGTACAATTCCTGTGGTTTGTTGATATAAGAATAGGTGATGGCCAGCCATTGCTCATCCGGTGAAAGCTCTACGGCATTTTCACCTTTCATCGAGGTCAATTTTACCGGATTGCCGCCGCTTACCGGCAAACGGTAAAAATCCTTCACCCCGGGGTGGTCGATATTGGCGGTGAAATAAAAGGTCTTTTTATCGTTCGATAATTGCAGGGTCTGCACTTCCCATTTGCCGTTTGTGAGTTGTTTTTTGTTACCGGTACCTACATCAACTACGTAAATATGTGAATAGCCACTGGCCTCGCTCTGGTAATAGAAATGGGTTTGATCCAGCCATCCTACATTGCCTTCATAATAATCGCCTCCAATACCCGGACCCGATATCCAGGCATCATCGTGCTGGCGATCGAGGAAACTTAAGTGTCCGGTAGCCGGGTCGAGCTTCATGATCCAGCGATCTTTATAATCTTCCGCCGCGGCAACAACCACGGCGTTTTTGCCATCCTGGCTCCAGAAAGGTCCAAAAACCACCACATCCCTATCTGCATTAGCCTTGGTCATAGCTTCCAGTTCTTTGGGATAGTCATGGATATAGGCCGAAATATCTTTAATACCGGGCAAGTCGGCCGTGAGCACTTTATATACGGTGTCCTTTTGAGTGTCAAAAATGAAGCTCTCGGAGGTCGATTGTGGCCCACCTACTTTTTCGCGGTTGGGGATGTCCTCCGTCCAGCCTGAAGCTGTTACATAATTTGGAACGATGGTGCGTTTTTCGTCTTTGGGAGAAGTAATCAGGCGATAGGTAATGAAACGGCCATCAGGGCTCAAAGCCTGATCGGATATTCCTTTATCACCTACATTGATCTCTCGCACCTTTTTGGGCTCCATCTCTTTTCGCTCCATCGAGTCGAGTTTTCGGTCGTTATCGCCCTTTTTGATCACATCAAAGAGCTCCAGCTGCTGACTTTTCAGCCATTTTTCCTGCTTATTGCCGCCCGAGGCAATGTTTGCAGCGCCCGAGTGTTTAAAATTGGTCAATTGATCGAGTTCGCCTGTTCCCAGATTTAGTTCGAATAAATTATCGCCCCGCTGAAATATAATGGCATTATCGCCTGCACCGAAGCGCGGACTGCTTTCCCTGTCGCTTGTACGGGTCAATTGGTAGCTAATGCCTTTTAAAAGGTCGTAGAGGTAAATATCACCACCTTTTTCATATAGCTTTTTTGTATGCTTCTTGTTCCATTCGCCGTAGGATGGAATCAGCGCTTTGCGCTCATCCAAACTAAGTTTTTCCGGATTGAGGCTGGCAGTGGTGATACGATATAATGCCGGCCGTTCGGCTTTTTCGGGATTCCAGTTGAAATAGAGTTTTTTGCTGTCATCGCTCCACTGAACCCGCGAAGGCGAAGTGCCGATCCATTTTGGGTCGCGCATTATTTTTTCCACTGTCAGCTGATCTGGTTTTTGAGAAAAAGCCTGGGCCGATAGCGCTATGAATAGCAGTGTAAAAAGTTTCTTCATATTGATATAGATCTTATAGACAGCATTTCTGGTGTCGTTAAAGGCAATATTACTATTTTTAGCATCAAATAATTGTTATAAATATGTTACAGGGTAATGGTTTCCTGGTTAGGGGATGGCAAAAAGGTGATGAAGTATCGCTTCAAAAAAACGCAGATAACCTCAACGTTTCGGCGTTCCTGACCGACCGCTTCCCCTCGCCTTATAGCCTCGAAGCTGCACGGGGATGGGTGGAAAGTTTGCTTGATCAGGATCCACTTATCAATTTCGCTATCGCTATTAAAAATCAGGTTGTAGGCGGTATCGGCATTGAGTTTCGGGAGGATGTTTACCGCAAAACCGGACTCATAGGTTATTGGCTGGCTGAAGAACTTTGGGGCAAAGGTATCATGACCGAAGCCGTAAAGCTGGTAACCGCATATGCTTTTCAAAATCTCGACCTGATTCGCCTTCAGGCTGGAGTTCTGAGCAAAAATCCTTCGTCGATGCGGGTGCTCGAAAAAGCGGGCTATGTAAAAGAAGGTGTATTGAAAAGATCTGTGATCAAGCGTGGTGAGATCCTGGATGAGCATGTTTATGCCATATTAAAATAGCAAAATGATCGGCAGTATATGCCGTCATGTTTAGAATCGAAAAACTATCATTGATCTTAATCCCTTAATTAACCACCTTGCCGCTAATGTCCACCGTTTTGGCAAAGGGGTTCAGGTATTTGTTGGCAAGTACGGCAAACTCCCTGCGGGTGCAGGCACGGTGCACATCCGGTTCGCCCGGTAATTTTAAAACGGGCTTCCAAAGTTTTTGGACCAGGGGCTGTAGCGTTTGGGGATCGGTCAAAGTATAATCGCTGATAAATGACAGCAGGTTACCAAGGGTAAACTTTTCGCCCGGCTTTTCTTTGTTGAACCACAGGAAAAAACGAGTATACAATTCATTCATCACCGGGCGTATCTCTTCTGTGCTTACGGAATCATTCGGTTGAAAATGGATCTCGATAGCGCTTCCATTGATATTTTCGATACCCTTTAACAGGCCAGTGGCGCTTACCTGCTGTATGGCCCTGAAGTGCGGATCTTTTTGTGTTATGTCTGTAAAAGGCAACAGGTATCCTTTGAAGTCGAGGAGTTCGCCTTGTATGATGCGCACATTAAGGTGTTTGGTGGTGGTTTTAAAAAATGCGCAAAAAGCAGCAGTAGCTCCAACACCCTGGCCAAGTGTCATTTGCACTGAGGGATACATGGTGCTCACATTTACCAATCCGGTTACCGAAATTGCCTTTTCCGTAACCAGCAGGTTATCTACATCCCTGGCCACAATGGCCCCCAGTGGTATGGAATAGGGCGAACGATATTGAATCGTAACATCGGGCGCATCGGCTGCATAGGTCAGTGCGAATGAATTGTCGTAAAAGTTTTCACCAACACCAATAGAGGTACGGTATAATTTTGATTCGCGGCTATACGGCTTTTGCATATCATCGGGCACCATACGCACCAGGCCTATGGCACGCCGGCTTTCTTTCAAATAGGGAATCATTGCCATGCGATCGGCTGTACCAAATTCGTTGTCCAATCCTAAATTTTTAAATCCACGGGCAGTCTGCAGATAATATATAAGGCCAAGTGTACGAAGTTTAGCTTTTTTATAAAGCTCGTCTTTGTTATCCGTTTTTAACCTCATACCGTTAATGCTACCTTCCGGCCAGTTCAGTACATATTTATCGTTGGGTATCGCAATGGTCTTTAAAATCGACTTGATATCTTTCCCCTTAAAATAATCATATAACGAGGGGTCATAGCCATCAGGTTTTGCAATAGTTTTATCCTCGCCGCGGCCAAAATCTTTCAGTATTGCAATCCAGGTAATGTCACCAATTTCATCCGGGGCACGATCGGTTACATTGGTAGTTTCCCTGGCAAATTTAACGCCTGCTTTAGAAGCAACTTCGCCGGTCTCGGTTCCGTCAACTAAAATTTTTGCTTCAACCTTAACGATCTCGCCATTTACCGTTATTTCAACTAACCAGCCGGTCCCATCTTTTTTAACAAGCGTCCAGCGTGTCTTCAATTTTACGGTAAGGTTTTTTACAGTATCGGTAATTTTTTTGAGGATGCTTGCACCTACCGAAGGTTCGAACCGCAGCACCGCATTATGTGACGTATCATAACCCAGGCGATTGCGGTAATAGTCGGTCACTTTACGCCTGAACTCACCCCAGATACCTGCCGGCAAATTGCGGTTTCCATCCAATACACACATACCGCCCATTGTCATTGTACCACCCAGCCATGGACCAGGTTCAATCAATAAGGTTTTCACTTTGCTGCGTGCCGCCTGTATTGCCGCAGCAACACCACTGGATCCGCCGCCGATCACCAGCACGTCAGTTTTGATGGTCTCGGCATGTACGCCAGTGAAAAACAGGAAAATTGCGATGAGGGTGAAAAGCCTTTTGGTCATGAATTTAAATGAGCAAACTTAGAACGCTAATTTAACGCAAAGCGTGCCTATCACAAAACTATTATTTAGCTGGTTTGTAAACTATAATGTTTTATGCAGAAAAACAACCGATGTTGATGTAAAACGGCTTTGCTGATACCCTCAGGGCCTGATACATTGCGTCAGTTTTTCGTCAGGATCGCGCCGGGCTTTAAAAAAACAGGCAGATTTACTAAATTGCGCTTAACCAATAGAACCAACAACCATGACAGACGAACAATTAAAATACCCGATCGGTAAATTTAGTCCACCTGTTTCTTACACGCAGCAAGCGGTGAGTGGCTGGATCAATGATATTAAAACATTTCCGGGCAAACTACGGCACGCAGTTATGGGCCTTACCGAAAAGCAGTTGGATACCCAGTACCGGACAGGCGGCTGGACCATAAGACAAGTGGTACACCATTTGGCCGATAGCCATATGAATTCCATTATTCGTTTTAAATGGGCCCTTACGGAAGAAACCCCGACAATAAAAGCCTACGAGGAGGCCGACTGGGCGCTGCTGCCCGACTATCGCCTGCCCATTGAGCCATCGCTCAAAATACTGGAAGGCGTACACCAACGGCTTGGTGCTTTATTGGACAGCTTTACCGAAGAGGAATGGAACCGCAGTTTTGTTCATCCCCAAAGCGGCGCCACCGTGCCCCTTAAACGTAACCTTGCATTATATTCCTGGCATGGGAAGCACCATTTAGGGCATATTGCGGAGGCGGTGAAAAAGTCTTGATAAAGGGTACCAGGTATCGGATACCCGTTAACTCTTAATCACTATTTTTACCCCATGACTTCCCTACCCGGACTCGACTTTACCCTACTGGGGCAGGACCTGCAATTACTGCCGCAAAAAGCCATCTACTGGAAACAGCAAAAAGCATTGCTGGTAGCCGATGTGCACCTGGGTAAGGTAGGGCATTTCCGTAAAGCCGGTATTGCTGTGCCCCGCGATATGGAACAAACGGACCTGGGCGAGTTATCCGATCTGATATTCCAGTATAAACCGGAAAAGCTGATTTTTCTGGGCGACCTGTTTCACAGCGACATGAATGCCGACTGGCAATGGTTCCGCCTTTGGAGGCAGCAGCATAAAAAAATACTAATACAGCTTATTCGCGGTAACCACGATATCATTCACGATAGCTTTTACATCGATTTGAATGTTGAATTATTTGACGAATTGCAGATCGGTCCGTTTTTATTGCTCCATGAGCCTCTAAGCGAAGAAATATTGAAAGGTATCAATGCCTATGTATTGTGTGGTCATATCCACCCTGGTATCAATCTTTCCGGTCGGGCGCGGGAAAGTATCACTATCCCTTGTTTTGCCTTTGGCGAAAAACAGGCGATATTACCTTCATTTGGCAGGTTTACTGGCAGGGTAGCTATCAGACACCGAAAAAGTGATAAGGTGTTTGGGGTGTTGAAGGAGAAGGTGATCGCAATAATTTGAAATAAATGCGGAATTCGGAATGTTAAGTGCGGAATGATTTTTTGAATGCGAAGTGCGGAGTGCCAAACGCGGAATGTTTTTTGAATGCTGAATACTTTTTGAATGCGAAGTACGGATTGCCAAATGCGGAATGTTTTTTGAATGCGGAATACTTTTGGAATTCGAAGTGCGAAATGCCAAATGCGGAATGTTTTTAGAATGCGGAATTCGGAATGTCAAATGCGGAATGCTTTTGGAATTCGAAGTGCGGAGTGCCAAATGCGGAATGTTTTTAGAATGCCAGGGAGGGAATTGAGCCAATTTCGCTTTTGGCATTTCACACTTCGAATTTAGATTGTTTCTAAATAAAAGTTTACCTTACTCATAGTCCACATTAATAACTATTTAATAAATACTTTTGCCAAATAAATCTAATTCATAATGAGCGAATTTAAGGAAACCTTTAACTCATCGCTGGGCAAGAAGCTGATCATGGCGTTAACGGGCTTATTTTTATGCACCTTCCTCATCGTGCACGTAGGCGGCAATCTCCTGCTTTTTAAACACGACGATGGTTTTGCATTTAACGTTTACGCCAACTTTCTGACGCATTTTCCGCCGATCGAAGTGATCGCCTATCTGCTTTACCTAAGTATCCTGGTACATACGCTTTATGCAATTGTACTAACGGTTAAAAACCGCAAAGCCCGTCCGGTTGGATATGCAGTTACATCCAGCGACAATGCTAAATGGCAATCAAGGAATATGGGCCTGCTGGGTTCTATCTTATTCCTGTTTATTGTAATCCACATGAGCGATTTCTGGTACAATTACAAGTACACCGATAACGTGCCTTACAAGGAATATCGCACCGATCTTTCTTCAGGTATCACCCAATCGGTAGAATTTGTACCTACTTCACCAAAATTTGAAAACTCTGTAACTACAGAAAACAACTTCGAGATCGTGAGGGTTAAAGACCTGCACGAACGTGTAAAAGGCAGTTTCAGCAATGTTTGGTACGTTATTTTTTACGTGCTAGCTATGCTGGCTATCTCTTTCCACCTGCGCCACGGTTTTCAAAGTGCATTCCGTACGCTGGGTTGGGTACACAAAAAATATACACCGGTAGTACAATTTGTGGGTACCTGGCTTTTTGCGGTGATCATTCCGCTAAGCTTTGCCCTGATGCCTATCGTTTATTTTTTTACCAGGAATTAATATAAGTTGATTATTTAGATTGGGTTGAATAGGTTTTTTATAAGGAATTTGACCAATAAAGCACTTAATCAACCAAAACAATACCGCCAAATATAAAAATATGAGTCTCGATGCTAAAATTCCCGCCGGCCCTTTAGCCGAAAAATGGAGCAAGCACAAGTTCAACCTGAAGCTGGTTAACCCGGCTAACAAGCGCAAGTACGACGTAATAGTTGTTGGTACCGGCCTGGCAGGTGCTTCGGCGGCGGCTTCACTGGCCGAACTGGGCTATAATGTGAAGGCATTTTGTTTCCAGGACAGTCCACGTCGTGCCCACTCTATTGCGGCACAGGGTGGTATTAATGCAGCAAAAAACTACCGTAATGATGGCGACAGCGTTTACCGCTTATTTTACGATACCATCAAAGGAGGTGACTACCGTGCCCGCGAAGGAAACGTTTATCGCCTGGCTGAGGTATCAGTCAATATCATCGACCAATGCGTTGCGCAGGGCGTACCATTTGCCCGCGAATACGGCGGGTTGTTGGATAACCGTTCATTTGGCGGTGCCCAGGTTTCGCGTACATTTTACGCACGGGGTCAAACCGGACAACAATTATTACTGGGTGCGTACTCCGCGCTTAACCGTCAGATCAATGCCGGTAAGGTAAAGATGTACACCCGTACCGAAATGCTTGACGTGGTTATTGTTGATGGTAAAGCACAAGGTATAGTGACCCGTAACCTGAAGGACGGCAAAATTGAAACCCATTCGGGTCACGCAGTATTGCTTTGTACCGGTGGCTATGGTAACGTGTTTTACCTTTCTACCAATGCTATGGGCTGTAACGTAACAGCAGCATGGCGCGCGCACAAACGCGGGGCTTTCTTCGGAAACCCCTGCTATACCCAAATTCACCCTACCTGTATCCCGGTAACCGGCGATCACCAGTCGAAATTGACCCTCATGTCGGAGTCGCTTCGTAATGACGGCCGTGTTTGGGCACCGAAAACAGCCGAACTGTCGCAAAAACTGCGTAAGGGCGAATTGAAAGTTACCGACTTAAAAGAAGAAGACCGGGATTACTTCCTGGAAAGAAAATATCCATCATTTGGAAACCTGGTTCCCCGCGATGTGGCTTCACGTAACGCCAAAGAGATCGTTGATGAAGGTCGCGGTGTTGGTGGTTCGGGTGTTGCTGTTTATCTGGATTTTGCTGAATCGATCTCCCGTTTGGGTGAAGATGCCGTACGTGCCAAATACGGTAACCTGTTTGATATGTATTACCAGATCACCGACGAAAACCCATATGAAGTACCAATGCGGATCTATCCAGCGGTACACTATACCATGGGAGGTTTGTGGGTTGATTATAACCTAATGACCACCGTTCAGGGATTGTATGCCCTGGGCGAGGCCAACTTCTCCGACCACGGCGCTAACCGCCTGGGTGCATCGGCTTTGATGCAGGGATTGGCTGATGGCTATTTCGTGATACCTTATACTATAGGTGATTACCTGGCTACGATCGGTCCGAAACCGGTTGATACCAAACACCCTGCTTTTGAACAAACCAAAAAAGAAGTAGAGGAACGTATCAACAAGCTACTTTCCTTAAAAGGCAATAAAACTGTTGACGAATACCACCGCGAATTGGGTTTGATCATGTGGGAATATTGCGGCATGGCGCGTAGTGAAGAAGGACTGAAAAAAGCCAAGGGCTTAATTCACAACCTGCGGGCCGATTTTTGGAAGAATGCCATCGTGATCGGCGAGAACGAAGAGTTTAACTCATCGCTTGAAAAAGCTGGTCGCGTTGCCGACTTCCTTGAGCTGGGCGAACTAATGATTGATGACGCTTTAATGCGCCATGAATCCTGCGGTGGCCACTTCAGGCTTGAATCGCAAACCGAAGAAGGCGAAGCCAAACGCGACGACGAAAATTTTGCTTTCGTAGCCGCATGGGAATACAAAGCAGATAACCAGCCCGAAGTATTGCATAAGGAAGAACTGGTATTTGAAAATGTACATTTAACGCAAAGAAGCTATAAATAAGGATTGAGATTTGAAGTCTTAAATCGAAACACGACTCAAGACTTCAGACTCAGGACTACAGACTTTATAAAGATGAGTAACGGAAACATGAACCTGACGCTGAAAGTATGGCGTCAGAAAAATGCGCAGACAGCGGGTAAATTCGTGAACTACAAGGCGGAAGGTATTTCACCTGATATGTCGTTCCTGGAAATGCTTGACGTGGTGAACGAAGGTTTGATCCATAAAGGCGAGGACCCGATCCACTTTGATCATGATTGTCGCGAGGGTATTTGCGGCATGTGTTCACTATATATCAACGGACACCCGCACGGACCAAAACGGGCAATTACAACCTGCCAGCTGCACATGCGTACCTTCCATGATGGCGAAACTGTTACCATCGAACCATGGCGCGCAGGCCCTTTCCCGGTTATCAAGGACCTTGCAGTAGACCGTTCGGCATTTGACAGGATACAACAGGCTGGTGGCTATGTATCAGTTAATACCGGTGGCGTACCTGATGCCAACGAAATTGCGATCCCTAAAGTAATTGCAGATGAGGCATTCAACTCGGCAACCTGTATCGGTTGTGGTGCCTGTGTGGCCGCCTGCAAAAATGCTTCAGCCATGCTGTTTGTGTCGGCCAAGATCAAACAGTTTAGCTTATTGCCACAAGGCCAGCCTGAGCGTTATCGCCGTGTCCAATCCATGGTTGCCCAGATGGATGCAGAAGGATTTGGCAGCTGCACCAATACCGGTGCCTGCGAAGCGGAATGCCCTAAAGAAATTAAACTGACCAATATTGCCGGCATGAACCTCGATTATTTCAGTGCCAAACTGTTCAGGCAGGAAGAATTGCATGAGCAGGGGCATGGGGAAGGATAAGCGAACTGTGTCTAAAGAATATGAAGCCTCACCGGATGTTTTCAGGGAGGCTTTTTTATTTGCCGTATGTTAGTCCGGATTACAAATCCAAACAAACAAAAACCCTCTCTACGTTGGCGTAAAGAGGGTCGACCAGCGAAGCGCTGTCGGGGTGGGTTAAGAGGGATTACACCACAAACGTCCCGTTCCTTTCCTGCTCCTGGTAATCCTGTACGGTTTCAATAGCATTATCGATCACATCGCTCAGCGCAACGATAAAGGTGCCCGGTTTAGCCATGCTCATCGCGTATTTGATCGCTTCAACTTCTTTTGATACAATTTCGAAAGGTTTGTTTTGATCGACCGAATGGATGCCCTCTATCAGCAGGGTTAATATATTTTCTTCGGTGCGGCCACGCAAAAACTTTTCCTGACGAAGGATCACGTAGTCAAACATTTCGGCAGCTATTTTACCAAGTTCGCGGATATCTTCGTCGCGGCGGTCGCCTGTCCCGGCGATGATACCGATCTTGAGCGGCGAATCTATATGGCTCAAAAATGCTTTGATACCATTGAAGCCATCCGGGTTATGCGCAAAGTCGATCATGAACCTGAAATCCTTGAATTCGAAAATGTTCATCCGGCCCGGAGTTTGCGCTGCCGATGGGATAAAGGTTTGCAAAGAAGTTTGGATATCCTCGGTTTTAAAGCCCCAAAGGAAAGTTGCAAGCGTAGCTGCCAGTACATTCTGTACCATGAAAGGCACTGTACCGCCAAAGGTAAGCGGTATCAGCAAGGTACGCTGAACGCGTATTTTCCAATCGCCCTTTTGTATCGTCACAAAACCATTTTCGCAGATACAGGCTATACCACCTTTTTTACAATGCGCTTTGATGACCGGGTTATTTTCGTCCATACTGAAATAGGCGACGTTGCTCTCGGCCCGGCGTCCGATCTTCACACAATAATCGTTATCAGCATTGAGTACTGCCCACCCGTCTTTTTTGACCGCATTGGTAACCACGCTTTTAACACGCGAAAGGTCTTCCAGTGTATGGATATCAGCCAAACCAAGGTGATCTTCCTGAATATTGGTAATAACACCTATATCGCATTGCCCAAAACCCAGGCCAGAACGTAAAATACCTCCACGGGCGGTTTCCAAAACAGCAAACTCAACAGTCGGATCGCGGAGAATGAATTCTGCACTTACCGGTCCGGTTGTATCGCCTTTGGTCATCATGTTGTTTTGCACGTAGATGCCATCAGAGGTAGTAAAGCCTACACGGAAGCCGTTGTTCTTAACGATATGGGCAATAAGACGCGTGGTAGTAGTTTTACCATTGGTGCCCGTAACTGCAATGATAGGTATCCTTGCCGATTTGCCCGGAGGGTATAACATATCGATCACATGGCCGGCCACATTGCGTGGCAGCCCCTCGCTTGGCGCTATATGCATCCGGAAACCTGGTGCAGCGTTCACTTCCAGAATCACACCACCGGTTTCATTCAGCGGCTCACTCAGGTTTTTAGCCATGATATCGATACCGCAGATATCGAGACCGATGATCTTGGAGATGCGTTCGCAAATGAATACGTTTTGAGGGTGCACATGGTCGGTCACGTCAACCGAGGTGCCCCCGGTGCTGAGGTTGGCGGTTGATTTTACAAACACCTTTTCGCCTGCTGCCGGCACGGTTTCCAGCGTATACCCTTTTTTATCGAGCAGGTCGAGCGTATCCCTGTCGACACTGATCAATGTCAGCACATTTTCGTGTCCATAACCACGGCGAGGGTCGGTATTTTCTTTGTCGATCAATTGCTGTATGGTCAATTGCCCATCTCCAACAACGTGTGCCGGGTCGCGTAGCGCGGCAGCAACCATTTTGTTGTCAATAACCAGTACCCTAAAATCGTATCCGGTTATAAAGCGTTCCACAATCACCTTGCGCGATATTTTAGCCGCGTGCTCAAAAGCTGCAATGGCGTCTTCACGCGTACGGATATTGATTGAGATACCTCTGCCATGGTTGCCATCCAGCGGTTTAAATACCAGCGGGAAACCTACTTTGCGAATGGCATCATCCACACCGGCAATAGTGGAAATGGTAATACCACTGGCAACCGGTATCGCCGCATCTTGTAACATGCGCTTGGTTTCGTCCTTATTGCTGGCTAGATCTACCGCTATTGAGCTGGTTTTTTCGGTCATGGTAGCGCGGAAACGTACCTGGTTCTTACCATAGCCCAGCTGTACCAGCGACTGGTTATTCAGGCGTATCCAGGGGATGTCGCGGGCTATAGCCTCATCAACAATAGAGCCGGTGCTTGGTCCCAGGCGGGTATCTTCACGAATTTCGCGCATTTTCTGCAGGTCGGGCTGCAGGTTATAATCTTCCCCTTTGATAATAGCATCAACAATGCGTACTGCCGCTTCTGCAGCATATACCCCAACCTTCTCTTCTATATAGGTAAAAACTACATTATAAACGCCCGGCTTTTTGGTTTCGCGGGTACGCCCAAAGCCGGTATCCATCCCAGCAAGCGATTGTATCTCCAAAGCCACATGTTCTACCACGTGTCCCATCCAGGTTCCAGCCTCAACGCGCTGAAAAAATCCTCCAGGAACACCGGGCGAACAACGATGTTCGTGCAGGGATGGTATCAGTTTGTTAAGTCTTTCTAAAAATCCGGGTATGGTATTGCTTGGTTGATGCTCCAGTTCCTGCAGGTCGAGTCGCATCTGTATCAGCTTCTTACGGTTGGTACTCCAGATGTTTGGGCCACGCAATACTTGTATATTTTCTATCTTCATTGGTAGTGGGTCTTCGTTTGAGGGTGTTTCAATTTGGAATAAAGCTATAAAACTTCGGATGGTATTAAAAGTTTTAGGTTAAAAACCCTTGTTATGTTTAAAGTTTTATGTGCGCCTATGCTGTCATTTTTCTTTAATTTGCAAACATGCATCGGCGCGGGGCCGGTTTAAGCATATTGACTAAATAAGCTCACATGGTAAGTCCTAAAGGAAAATTGATAATAATTGGCGGTGCGGTAGACCTGGGCACCAATATCAGTACGCAGGAACATATCATCAAGCCTGATCATCTTAAATTTTTCGACCGCGGCATACTCAAACGCATTATAACGGAATCAGTTAACCACGAGGCCTCGGTAGTTGAAGTAGTGACCACCGCATCCCAGATCCCCGAGTTAGTGGGCATTGAATATGTCAATGCTTTCAACCAGCTTAATCTGTCGAACGTGGGCACCCTGCACATCAAATCACGCGAAGATGCGCAGCGTAAAGATTACCTGGAACGAATCCGCAAGGCTGATGTCGTAATATTTACCGGAGGCGATCAATTGCGCCTGAGCTCGATTTTTGGAGGAACAGAGTTCCTGCAAATTTTGAAACAGCGCTACCAAAAAGAGAATTTTATTATTGCAGGAACCTCGGCCGGTGCAGCGGCAGCTTCAACTAATATGATCTATAAGGGGCAAAGCAATGAGGCACTGATCAAAGGCGAAGTGCAGATAACTGCCGGCCTGGGTTTTATTGATTCCGTGATCATAGATACGCATTTTGTACAGCGTGGCCGCATCGGGCGCCTGATGTATGCAGTAGCCAGCAATCCGGGCATACTGGGTATTGGTTTGGGCGAAGATGCAGGATTGCTCATCACCGAAGGCAGCCAGATGGAAGCCATAGGATCGGGCCTGATCATTTTAGTAGATGGAAAAAATATGGTTGAAACGAATATTTACGACGTAGAACTGGGCTCACCGGTATCTATCGAAAACCTGAAACTGCACGTGATGTCGATCTATGATAAATACGATCTGCATCAACATAAACTTCACATCAAAAAAGTATATAAGGTAGAAGAGGGCGTATTTATACGCGGGCAGGATAAGTAGAACTAGTCGGACGCAAAGAAATGAAACTAATCATACACGGCGGTTTTTTTAGTGAATCGGCCACCAATAAAGAGGTAAAGCAGGCAAAACAGGAGGCTATGCGCGATATTGTGCAATTGGGCCACCAATACCTGCAAACCCATAGTGCTTTGGAAACGGTGGTTTATACTGTTCGGCTGCTGGAGGATAATGAATTGTTCAATGCAGGCACCGGTTCGCAGATTCAAAGCGATGGCAAAATCCGCATGAGCGCTGCGCTGATGGATGGCAAAAGTCTGGCATTCTCGGGTGTTATCAACCTGGAAGGCGTTCAAAACCCGATCGATGTGGCTGAAAAACTGTTGCATTTGCCCGACCGGGTTTTAAGCGGTCAGGGTGCGCAGGATTTTGCTTACAAACAAGGCTATCCCTATTATAACCCGGAAACGCCCCAGCGGCGCAGTGAATATGAGCAAAAGCTGGCAGATGCGCTGCGTTCAGGCACCGGAACGGTTGGCTGCGTAGCGCTGGATGCTGATGGCAATATTGCAGCTGCCACTTCCACCGGTGGTAAAGGCTTTGAAATTCCTTGTCGTGTCAGCGATTCGGCAACTGTTGCGGGCAATTATGCCGATTCCTTTGCCGGTATTTCATGCACCGGTGTTGGCGAAGATATTGTTAGCGGCGCCGTAGCGGCCAAAATTGTTACCCGGGTTGGCGACGGTATGAGCCTGGAGGCGGCAACAGCCAAAACACTTGCGGAGCTAAAACCCTTTGACGGCTTTGCAGGGGTGATCGGGATATCGGCCAAAGGCGAGGTTTATCATTTAGACACCCACCTTTATATGGTTTGGGCGGCTTATGATGAGGGAGTGAAGGTGTTTGATTGAATTTAGTTGAAAGCCTATAATGCTAAAACGTTGGAATGTTTTGCTTTAAGAATTAGTAATGACAGGCGCTGCTCCCAAAATCACCCTCCATGTTGTATCCAGCCTTGATGGCATCATTGCCAAAAAAGACAATAGCGTTTCGTGGTTTGAAACGGCCGATACCTACGAAAAAGGGGTCACGGTAACTGAAGATGATGCAGCGGCATTTCTAAGAAAAATCGACTGCTATGTTATGGGTTCACATACCTATGAGCATGCGCTCGAACTTGCCAAAAACTACGGCTGGGCTTATGGAGATACGCCAACCATCGTACTATCGCAACGCCACTTAGCGGTTGAACGCAATAGTGTTGAACTATTTTCAGGCGATCTGGAAACACTGGTAAATGAAAGACTGAAACCGAACTATACCAACGTTTGGGTGGTGGGCGGAGCGGAACTGGTAAAAAACTTCCTTAGGTATAAACTTGCTGACGAAATCCGGATATCCGTCGTGCCGATAATTTTGGGCGATGGCCTGCGGCTTTTCGATGAAACTGTTTCAGAACAAGCGCTTCGCCTGAAGGATCATTCGGCCTACAAAAACGGTATGGTGGAAATGGTTTATGAGATCAAAAAATAAAACAATATCCTCTTTTAAGTGATCCGGTTTATCTGAAAAATCCCTTAATCGTGTCCCACTTTACAACAAAACACGCCGCAAAACGTATTAAAAGCTGCAATTATAAATCGCTTTAAAATCAATATCTTAGCCGGATTGATTTTAAATAGTTAACCAGAAGAAAATACCGAATGCGTTATACGCTGCTATTATTATTTATTATAACCGGGTTTTCGGCTTCGGCACAAATTTTCTTTTGGAAGAAGAAACACACCTTTAAGCCGGGCCCGCCTATCAAAGCTTGTGCGCTGGGCAAAGCTGCCATCAGCTCCAATTTATTGTTGACAAACGACAGTGTAAAGCCTTATATCTATGATGAAAGCGAGTTTAGCCTGTTGTCGCGGGAGCGTGCATTGATTAAAGATGCGCGGCATAATATGAGCTGGCATATTTATAATGCAGCCAGTTACAATTTTAGCGACCTAGCTCAATTATATATCAGGATGCACCGGTACTCGGAAGCCAAATGGTATTTTTTGCAGAGTATTAGTCTATCGCGTCAGGAAAACGATAGCAAACACACGGTGGCAATCCTCGTTAGCCTTGCCGCGATCAAAGAAAATCTTGGCGATCTGGTATCGGCCCGGGCAGATCTGAACGAAGCACATGACCTGGCACAGGTTAAAGGTATGAAGGAAAAAGCTGAAGAAATTAATAAGATGATCCCGTTATTAGGGCAAAACAAATTGTTATTTGTAAACCACTACGCCGCCTCTGTTGCGGATGGGAACAAAGATTTGTAAAATGTTTAAACTTTATTAACGCAATAACATTCTAATAAACATTATTTGTAATATTGTTACCCTAACAGGGAGGCAGTAGTGTACACTGTCTCTTTTTATTTACAAACTAATAACAAGCAAAAAGTGTTGGTATACTATTGCAACCCGGATTTAAAGAAAGTGAAGGATATGTTTAAGAAACTGTATGTTTTATTATTAATTGGAGCTGCACTCGCCTGCAAAGCTTCGCCCGACCGACCGCTGACAAAGGTAGATGGTTCAAACAACCTGCAACCTGATGCACAACAGGCCACTGTTTGCCGTTATGTTGCACAGCTGATATCGGAATACAACTATAAAAAAGTTGAGTTGAACGACTCGATCTCAAAAGTGGTATTTGATCGTTATATCAAACAGCTTGACGAGAACCATAATTATTTTCTGGCATCCGACCTGCAGGATTTTGCCAAATTTCGCCCGGCTATTTCATCCGACCTTAAGGAGGGAAACCTGAACGATATCTTTTATATTTTTAATGTTTATCAGAAAAGATACAATGATCGTATCCGGTTCTCGATAGCGCAGCTCGACAAAAAATTTGATTTTAATACCAACGAAACGTTTACGTTCGACCGGGACAGCCTGCCATTTTTTGCTTCTGAATCAGAGAGCGACCAGGTTTGGGCCGGGCGTATCAAATACGATCTGCTGAACCTTAAACTCACAGGGAACGATATGCAGAAAAATAAGGAAACGCTTAAAAAACGTTACCAAAATCTGCTTGACCAGTCGAATAAACTGAACAACCAGGATGTTTTCCAAATCTTCATGGATGCCTTTACCAATGCTATCGATCCGCATACCAATTATTTCAACCCGGCAAATGCTGCTAATTTCAACATAGAAATGTCGCGCTCGCTGGAGGGTATCGGTGCAACTTTGGGCTCAGAGAATGATTATGTGACCATTAAAACCATTGTACCGGGAGGCCCGGCAGATAAGAGTCACGAACTTTCGCCCGACGACCATATAGTAGCCGTTGCCCAGGGTAAGGACGGTGAATTTCAGAATGTAATTGGCTGGCGCATCGAAAATGCCATTGCGCTTATCCGCGGTACCAAAGGCACAATTGTGCGTTTGCAGATATTGCCAAAAGGCAGTAACGTGGCTTCAAAACCCAAAGTGGTTGAACTGGTACGCGAAAAAATTATCCTGAAAGACCAGTCGGCTAAAGAAGAGATCAAGACCTATATTTCCAATGGTAAAACGCTGAAGATAGGTGTAATATCGATACCTGCTTTTTATATAGATTTCAACGATTACAAATCGGGCAATCGTAATTATAAAAGTACTACACGTGATGTACGCCTTATCCTTGATACACTGAAACAGGCCAATGTAGACGGCGTTATTATTGATTTGCGCGAAAACGGCGGCGGTTCCCTGATGGAAGCCATTGACCTGAGCGGACTGTTCATAAAAACCGGTCCAGTTGTTCAGGTACGTGATGCGCAGGACAAAACAGAAGTTGACAATGACGACGATCCTACGATCTCATGGTCGGGACCATTGGCGATCCTGGTTGACCGCTTCAGCGCCTCGGCATCCGAAATTTTCGCCGGTGCGATGCAGGATTATGGTCGCGCTTTGATCATTGGTACCCAAACCTATGGTAAAGGAACCGTGCAGAACGCTATAGACCTTGACCGCGTGATCAAACCCTCTGCACTTGAAAAGCTTACGCAGACAGCATCAAATAACACTGCTGGTAAAAAGATCGTTAATACCGGCAGTCAAAGCAAATATGGTCAGCTTAATTTAACAATTGCCAAGTTTTACCGGATCAGCGGTAACTCAACACAACATAAAGGTGTAACACCAGATATACAATTTCCATCGCTTATTCCCTTGAATAAATATGGTGAGGATACCGAACCTTCTGCGCTGCCATTTGATGTGATAGCTAAAAGCGATTATACCAAAGTTGGCGACTTTTCGGGTGTTGTTCCGCAACTGAAAAAACTGCATGAGCAACGGATGAACACCAGTGATAGCTACAAATACCTGTTACAGGATATTGCAGATTTTCAGAAACACGATACCGAAAAATCAGTTCCATTAAACGAACAGCAGCTGAAAGCAGAACGCGATGCCGACGAGCAGAAAACCCTGGAACGCGACAATAACAAACGCCTTGCCCTTGGTCTTAAACCTATTGTCAAAGGCCAGGCTCGCCCTAAAAATGAAGACCTCGACTTTTTAAAGATCGAAGCGGGTCAGGTACTTTCGGATTTTATTAATCTTGGCAGCAAATACAGCAGCAACGGCACATCAACTGCCCAATAAAATATTCAGGTAAAATGCCAAAATCCCGCCTCTGCGGGATTTTTTTGGTTTAAGGACGTCCGGAACATGATTCGCAGGAATTAGGCACAGCCCTGATGTATCTAAAATTGAACATGCTTCTATTACCAAACAATATCTATAATGATTCCGCCTAAATTTGCAGGCCCAATACCCAATGCCAAATCCTCAATAACCAATGCCAAATGACTAATGCCCAAACAAAAAAACATATCTTAGATTTAGATTAACCGGCACAACGATGAAGAAAACTATCTTAATGATGATGGCCATTTTTACCGGCAGCTCAATTTTTGCACAGCAGATGAATATTAAAACGCTACCCTACCCCAATACTAAAAAAGTTGATACTGTAAATACCTATTTCGGAACCCGGGGGCCCGATCCTTACCGTTGGCTGGAAGATGACCGGGCCACCGATACCAAAGCCTGGGTACAGGAACAAAATAAAGTTACACAGAACTACCTGGCTCAAATACCTTTCCGCGACGCCAT
>CAISPD010000074.1 GCA_903887275.1 uncultured Mucilaginibacter sp. | reverse complement strand
GTACCTTGCCGTTTTTCATCATCTCCACCTTTTTTTCATTGATGTCGACGCAGGTCACATGGTTTCCGGTCTCGGCCAGGCAGGTGCCTGTTACCAATCCTACATACCCTGTTCCTACCACTGCTATTTTCATGTTTTATGATTTGAGTTTTAAGGTGATAAAGTTATCCTGCGCCTTATTGTCCAAAATTGCGAATTGGCACAGGATGGTTTCTTAGTTTTTATATATTTATGTTCTTACTTTTACGCCCGGCTAAGGTAACAAATAATCAAATTAATGCTTCTGCTTTATAACCTCGGGGTACGAATTTATTATCTTCTGATCTACATCACTTCCGCTTTCAACAAGAAAGCAAGTGCCTGGATCAAAGGCAGAAAACATCAAACATTCCAGCATTTCAACAGCAGCGCATGGTTTCATTTTGCCTCGCTGGGCGAATTTGAACAAGGTCTTCCTGTATTGATCGCATTCCGGCAAAAACATCCCGATCAACCGGTGGTGGTCACGTTCTTTTCACCCTCGGGCTACGAGATCCGAAAGAACACCCCTTATGCCGATGCCGTGTATTACCTGCCGCTGGATACCGCTGCTAATGCACGTCAACTTTTGGATGCCATCAATCCCTCGATCGCTGTTTTTACCAAATACGAATACTGGTTCCATTATTTTTACGAATTAAACCGCCGCAATGTTCCCTTGTTTGTTATTTCGGGAATTTTCAGGCCAGGTCAGGTATTTTTCAAATGGTATGGTGGCCTGCACCGCAAAATGCTGGGCTATGTTACCCGCTTCTTTGTGCAGGATGAGGAGTCGAAACAACTACTGGCCCAACTGGGGATCGGCAACGCAGAGCTAAGCGGCGATACGCGTTTCGACCGGGTATGGGCCAATGCACAGAAGCCCAGGTCTTTTTCTTTGGTGGAAGAGTTTACCCAGGGACACCGGGTGCTCATCGCCGGCAGCACCTGGCCCCGCGACGAGGAGCTTCTGGCCCAGCTTATCCAACAGCAACCCGACTGGAAATTCATCATCGCGCCTCACGAGATCAGGGAGGAGAAGATAACAGCCTTACTGGCGCTGCTACCGGAAGGCAAGGCAACCCGCTACTCGCAGCTCGACGCCGGCAACTACCGCAGTAAACAATTGGCCCGGGCGCAGGTACTCATCATTGATAATATTGGCATGCTCTCCTCCCTGTACCAATACGGGCAGATCGCCTATATAGGTGGGGGGTTTGGCGTGGGTATCCACAACACCCTCGAAGCTGCCGCTTTCGGCCTACCCGTCATCTTTGGCCCCAACTACCAGCGTTTTAAAGAGGCCCGCGACCTGGTCAGCAACCAACTCGGCTTCAGCATCAGCAATGCCGGCGAACTCCAGATCACCTTCACCCAACTCACACAGGACGAAAATGCCCTCCAGGCCATCAGCCAGCAAGTTAAGGACTTTGTACAGGAGCGGACAGGTGCCACGGGGTTGATATTAGCTCATATCGGCTAAGCGCCTCCGCCAAAGCGCTTTTAACAAGGTTGACACCCTTAACAGAATCAGGGGTGTTTTTGGGTTAAATACTTGATTATCAAATTTTTAAGCGAAAAATGTGTAAACCATGATTTTTTGGGGGTGGGGGGCTGTTCTTTGTCGGGATAACTTGTAAAGCGGCGTGGGGCGCACGCAGGAGTAGAAGCGGGGCCGGCTTAGGAGACCTGTCTGCCTTGGGTTGATCATACGGCTGCAGGCAATTTGCGCAGACCAGTTTCCGTTATTACTACTACCTTGGTGGCTGATTCGGGATTTTGATATATCTTACCAATGTAAAAACCGTTGAAAAACGGGTTCTATATTTATCAAACTAATTACTTTGACCCGAAGAATACTTTTAGCCCTTAAACACGTTCGAATTATGCCACTCTATATACTGAGCATTCGGCCTGTCATTCAATCTTTGAGGAATATTTATCAAGTCTTTACCGTGATATTGATAATACTCCTTCCCATTTAAAAATTCCTCTTTAATCCGGTTACTTACTTCAACTTTTAAGTCCTTCGTGATAGTCAGGTATCCAGTGTCAAATAGTTTGTGAATATCTGAGCGAAGAAGTATTCCATTCGACACCACATTAGGCCCGTCTTTAGAATAAGATTTAATATGTGCACTTTCAAGTACCGGTAATGTTTTCTCACCGGTAATCGAACATTTACGGCTGTAACTATCCGTGACCAATACCCTAAATGCCCCTTGTCCAACACGAACTTTAGTTAGAATGTAATTGTCATATCGTTGCGGTGGTTCTTGTACAATAAATGAAGTCTCTGTTGAAACAGGGTTGTCTAATAGATACTTATTCAATACTAATTCGACCTTCTCCCATAGACGTCCGCCAATTACATCATCAGTTGAGTACCCTTTTCCGATTTGGATACTTTTAGCCCAATCTGCCGGAGTATCGATCCAATCTTCGCGTTTAAAAAATATTGGATTAGTCAATACAATGCATCCGATTTGCGGATTAACTTCAGTTTTATCACCCCGGTAACTTATTATTTTCCTCTTAAATTCGTCATAGGTATCACAGCCATTGTGGTTACCAAAAGTGTCCCAGGCAACAGAGATTGGAAGAAAAGTGTGACTCGAAAAGAAACCGACTCCCCCAATCGCATTAACGGGATATTTTAACTTGAAAAGAAACGGAGCACCGGGCTGTAAAACCTTAAATCCTGCTTTTCCACCTGGCTGCCAAAAGTTTGCATCATCGGGATTAATCCCGCTTAGATAGTTGAACCAACTGTTATCCGTTATCCCGAGGTAAAACTTCATATGGTGAAGTTAAAAATAATTTTGTCGTACGCAATTCTTGAGTTATCCAATGTGGCAAGTGTCTTCAAAACTCGCCCCTGCTTTTCTAATTTCTCTATTTTATATATAACTTTAGTAAAAGAGTAATTTTTTACATCATGATTGGAGAGCAGCTAATTATTGGGTTTAAGCAAGATAAAGCTTATTTAACACCGGAAAAACCGCTTTCGTTTGCCCAACTGAGTTGGTCCAGTACGATAGATTCATTTGAAGCTGATGCGTTTTGGACAATTGAAGTTCTAGATTTTGACCCATTGCAGATGAAGTTATGAGTTAAAATTTTGCAATACCAAGTTGGTGAAATAAAATTCCCTGATAATCAGGTGCGTTTTTTCACCGATTTGAGTAAAATAGAAAGGATAGCTTTTAAAGGAGGTATTGATACGTTAGGTTTATTGAAAACATCAGGGACTTCAACTCCATCTATAATTTTTCCGAGCAGGGAATCGATAGCTGTAAGGAATCAACCAACTAATGGCCAATTAGAGCAATATTCGATACAACTTGGGCAACCCAAATTTCAAGAAACATTCTCAATCGCATTAAAAGACGTACAGTTTAGAACTGGCGGAGTCTATTTCAGTAAAAAATTTAAAGCGTTTAATAGAACTCTCGAAGGAACAATTGTGAACGTTGATATCATTGAAGAGTTTGATGCAATAAAAAATTATTTCGGCAATATTCTAAATACAAAGAAAATTCAGGTATTCGCTACAATCGAAGCAATCAATGGTCACCTCAAAATCATCGAAGCAAAATCAGCGGAGATTGAAAAGATTAACAAACAACTTATAGATGAAGTTAAGTTTAAAGTTTTGAAGCGAATTACGAGAAATAGCATTTCGCCCGAAACTGAAAAGAATCTTTTTACGATGGAAGAGTATTTCGAATCTGCCGCTGAAGATGGATTACGGCCTAAAGTTTTTTACAAAAGTGATAAAGAATTCATTGAAGATTTAATTTCAATTGTTGACAAAAAACACTACTTCCATCTTCGATATTTGTCAAATAAACATGCACATAATTTGATGAAACTTAGGTTCGTGCACAAACCATTCTCAGTCATTTTTCTGATCGAGGGGCATCAAAATAATCATATTATTTGGGAAACACTTGATACCGAAGAAGCTACTTATATCTGGTACTTAGACAGGGATATTTCAATTATTCCAACGGCGTTAAAAAAGATTGATGGAATTATGAGCGGTATGAAAATTTACGGAAAGAATACTTACATCAGCACAAATAATGACCGATTTATACGGCTAATTCACGACTACAAAGACATCGATGGTGGATTTGTAAAATGGAAAGGACAACTTGAACATATACTAATTTAACCCCCCTTACCCCTTAAACACATTCCCCCTATGCCATTCCAGATTTTCGGTTTCCGGGTAGTAGATCGGGGCGGAGGGTAAGTGGATAGGTTTTCCGTGCAGCTTTTTCAGGCTGTAAGGGTGCTGGTTATCCTCGATGAGGTGGGAAGATACCAGGATGCAGTAGTTAGTGTCGATGCTGATGATGCCACGGTCGAAAGCGCGGTGCAGGTTGGGGCAGAGGGCGATACCGTTGTTTACCTTGTCGTTATGCGAAACGCTGAAAGGAACAATATGGCAGGCATCAATAAAATTATGATTGAAAGATGATTCGAGCCGCATACCGGTGATACAGCAGGCGTTATTGTACACTTTCGGCACCAGTTTTTTAAATAGGCCACCGCGCACAAAAATATCTTCCTCGGTTTCAATTTTTAAGGTTTTGTATTTTACTTCGGGTTCGTTGAGTACATAACTTTCCAGTTCCTGCACATAGCCCAGGCCCTGTGCCTTGCTGTTGAGGAACTTTGTTTTGGTGTCGGGGAAATAGGTATCCAGCAATACGGCATTGATCATACGCCTGGAAGCAGCATCCATCAGCAGAAAGAAAACCTCTTCCGAAAAATAGCCATAGTTCAACACCGCTGCCAGCGTAGTAACGCTACTGATATGGGCGTTGATCTGGCAACCGGGGTTGGGCTGTAAAAACCAGTAATGGTTCCCCTGCAATTTTTCGCTTTGCAGGTGATAAAAAGGCAAAGTAAAATCCGGACTGTTCAAAGTATTCACCAGCAAACGCCAGTTTTCCTGAAAAGCTCCCACCAGGTCGGTATCAACATAAACCCGGTTTTCGGTAATGATGCCTCTGTCGATCAATTCAATAATAGAGATCAGCAAAACAGGTTTATGCGGCGCTTTACCATATTTGGTATTGGCCCGCTTAAGCCGTTTAATTTGCTGTATGAATTGGGAGAGTAAAGCCACTGGTTAAATTTACGAATTGTTTGGTTTTAGCTACAGTCTACCTTAAACATATCGTCCTATAAAAGCATAACTTGCGATTGCCACGTCGCCCCTATGCGCATAAGCCCTGGCAAGGCTCCTCGCAATGACATATTTTTTAATACTATTTAAAAATCGGCGAATGTCTGTTCTTTGAAGAAATACCTCCTAATCACAAGGCCCCTAAGTTTCCTCCTCGCCCCGGCGCACTTCCTTCTCGCTCGTTCGGAATGACATGGGTTTATAGGACTTTCGACCGGGGGTTAGCTCCTCGCTCCAACGCACTCACCCTTCGACAAGCTCAGGGTGACACCATACGCTCGGGTATTCAAGAAAATGACCTCAGGGTAATCCTCAAATCTGTTAAATCCCGGTTCAGACAATAGCCCGCCAAGCCTCCTTGCGATTGCCACGTAGCAATAACCTATTTTTCAGACTTCAGCGCTATCAGCAAAATCACACGAATCAGCGGTTCAGACAATAAGCTCACTCACCATCCGGCAAGCTCAGGATGACACCCAAGGCTACACCATGGATTATGGACCATCGACTATGGACCAGGAAAAAACTAAACCGTTAAGGCAGCTTTCACCAGGTAAGGCAATATCTCTTTTTGGAAGGAAACAAAGTTTTTACGTACGTCTGAATCGCTGACCGAGGTGAAGGCGAAACTGAAGACAATACTTTTGCTGCATTTGATGAGGAAACGGATACGCTGGGCGTAGTTTTCGGTTTTGCGGATACCGCCCAGGTGCATGAATGAGCTGACCAGCAGATCTTCCAGTTCATTAGATAAGTTACGCAAAAACTCCTGCGAGTTAGCCGATTCGCGGATAAAATCCCAGCCGATGAACTCATTACAAACCGTATAGCTTAAGCGGCATGTTTTCATGATCAGGTTATTGAGCTGCTTTTCCTCGTCGATCTCGTTGGTGTTGACATGCACCAGCTCATCCACATTAACGCGGATATAATCCATCAGCAGGGCATGCAAAACCGCTTCCTTGCTGTCGAAATATTTGTAGATAGTAGCTTTGGCTATTTTGGCGCGTTTGGCAATTTCGTTGACGCTGGTTTTATGATACCCGAATTTGCGGAACAGCTCCTGTGCGGCACGTTTAATGCTTTCTTTGATCTTATCGGCTTCCATGTATCAGTTTGATACAAATATCTCAAAATTACTCACATTTACACTATAGGCACGCAAGGAACGTGTTGCTGGTGCCTTAACGGGCGTACCATCAATTAGTGAAAATTTCGAACCGCTGCAGGGGTCGGTGCAGGTGAGTGTATTATTATCAAGTTTTACAGCGCAGCGGGCAGTGGGATTATAACTGCTGCAGGCATCATAAGCAGCATAGCTGAGGTCGGCCTCGCGGTACAGGATAAGCCCGGCCACCCCATAGCCTTGTATGATCACCGCCCCACCGGGGCTATGCAGAGCTGACAGTCGCGGGTCGTTCACATCGGCGGTAAAATTGATGGCAACATTAGGCACCACTTCACTGCTTTTGCCGCATGAAAAAAAAGCGAGCGCCAGCAGGGTCAGCAGGCATAGTTTGCGCATCATATGATCTCTGTTTTAAATTGCTTCAGAAAACGAACATCGTTCTCGGAGAATAAACGCAGATCGCGTATCACATATTTTAAATTGGTGATTCTTTCTATACCCATGCCAAAGGCAAAGCCGGTGTATTTTTTACTGTCGATACCGCAGTTTTCCAATACATTCGGATCCACCATGCCGCAGCCCAAAATCTCCACCCAGCCACTGTATTTACACATATTACAACCCGAACCACCGCAAATGGTACAACTTACGTCCATTTCGGCCGATGGCTCTGTAAAAGGGAAATACGAAGGGCGGAAACGCACCTTGGTCCCCTCGCCATAAAGTTCCTGAACGAAGTGGTAAAGTGTTTGCTTCAGGTCGGCAAAGCTTACGTTTTCGTCAACGTATAAACCCTCAACCTGGTGGAAGAAGCAATGCGCACGTGCCGAAATAGCTTCGTTACGGTAAACCCTGCCGGGCATAATAGCACGGAAAGGAGGCTTGCCATTTTCCATCATGCGTACCTGTACCGATGAAGTATGGGTGCGCAGGGCAATGTCATCCTTCCCGCTATTTTTCTTGATAAAGAAAGTATCCTGCATATCGCGGGCCGGGTGCTCTTCCGGGAAGTTAAGTGCAGAAAAGTTATGCCAGTCGTCCTCAATCTCCGGACCTTCAGCCACCACGAAACCCAGGCGTTTGAAAATATCAACGATCTCGATGCGGGTCAATGATAAAGGATGACGCGATCCCAGGGCAAAACCATCACCGGGCAGGGTTAGATCTTGATTTGAGTCCTGAGTCTTGAGACCTGAGTCTAAAGTCTCTTTTAATTGGTTGAATTTGGCTTCGGCGTTTTGCTTAAATTCGTTCAAAACCTTGCCCAATACCCGCTTTTCTTCAGCGCTTACGCTTTTAAACTGTTCGAAAAGATCCTTGATGATACCCTTTGTACCCAGGTATTTGATACGGAAGGTTTCCAGTTCATCGGTATTTGCCGGGCTTGCAGCATTGATCTCGGCGGTATATTGGTTAATGATATCCTGCATTATAGTGTCTTTAAAAATTGACCGGCTGTTAAAACCGGGATACTTGCTTGTTTATAGTCTTTTGCGTTTCGTGTTATAATAACTTCGGCTTTGGCACTTACCGCAGCGTAATATTGAACGGCATCTTCAAAATCGCTGAAATTTGAATTAACTGCCTGCTCAACAATATGTACATCTTCAGGTACTATTTTTAATTTCTTTGTCAATACACTTATAGCTTGCCTTGCAAGTGTTTCACCAAAAACCCTTTTTGCTGCGTAGTGAATATTTAATAAACCATGCACCGATGTACAAAGTGTAAAATTAATATCATCCGCCAATTCCATTAATGCGGCACTTTCTATAAAATAAGGCTGTCTGATCAATATAGTATCCAGCAGAACGTCCGAATCAACAAATAATATCATACGCCAAATTTTTCATCGAGGCGTTTATGATATAAAACTTTGTGGTCGAAGTCGGGGGTCGGTTCACTGGCAATGATCAAATTTTGCATCCATTCCGGATATTCAGTCAATGGCTTCATTTTCAACTCCTCTTGCTGCTTTCTCTCCGCCACTTCATTTATCAATGTTTTAAACAATTTGGATACACTGATACGATTAGATGACGCAATTTCTTTAGCCAGCATTATCGTGCCTTTATCAACACTCAATGTCAACTTTGTATTTTCCATAGCTATTGTTTTATACGTACAAATATAACAAATTTATACGTATAATAAATTTCTACCGAACGCCTATTTAATAACCCCCAATTCCTTACCAACTTTCGTAAACGCTGCAATAGCTTTATCCAAATGTTCCGTTTCGTGCCCGGCTGATATCTGTACCCTGATCCGGGCTTTGCCCTGCGGCACCACGGGATAATAAAAACCTATCACATAAATGCCTTCTTCCAGCATTTTGGCGGCAAATTCCTGCGAAAGTTTGGCATCATATAACATCACCGGCACTATCGGGTGCACACCCGGCCTGATGTCGAAACCTGCCGCTGTCATTTTACTGCGGAAATACAGGGTATTACGTTCCAGTTTATCGCGCAGCTCTGTGGTCTCGCTCAACAGATCAAGTACCGCTATGGAAGCGCCGGTAATGGCTGGTGCCAGTGTATTGCTAAATAGGTATGGCCTCGAGCGTTGGCGCAACATATCAATGATCTCTTTCCTTCCCGAAGTAAAACCACCCGAGGCACCACCCAGCGCCTTGCCCAGGGTGCCGGTGATGATATCGATCTTATCCATCACCCCATGGTGCTCGTGCGTACCGCGACCCGTTTTACCTAAAAACCCCGAACAGTGACTTTCGTCTATCATCACCAGGGCATTGTATTTTTCGGCCAAAGCACAAATCTTATCCAATTGCGCAATGGTACCATCCATGCTAAAGGCACCATCGGTTACAATGATCCGATGACGGCAGGTTTGGGTTGCCTGAAGTTTTTCTTCCAGGTCGGCCATATCATCATGTTTATAGCGCTGCCGCTGTGCCTTACACAGGCGTACGCCGTCGATAATAGAAGCGTGGTTCAGCTCGTCAGAAATAATAGCATCCTGATCGTTGAACAATGGCTCAAAAACACCACCATTAGCATCAAAAGCTGCGGCGTAAAGTATGGTATCTTCCGTGCCTAAAAATTCCGAAAGCTTAGCCTCCAGTTCTTTATGGATATCCTGCGTTCCGCAAATAAAACGAACCGACGACATGCCATAACCATGCGTATCCAGCGTAGCCCTGGCCGCCGCAACCACTTTGGGATGGTTAGACAGGCCCAGGTAATTATTGGCACAAAAGTTTATCACCTGTTTGCCGCCCTGCACCGTAATATCTGCACTTTGCGGCGAAGTAATGATGCGTTCGCGTTTGTATAGTCCCGCTTCGGCTATGGCAGCAAGTTCCTGCTCCAGCACTGGTTTTAATGTAGTGTACATAGTGTATTTATTGAGCGAGCAAAGTTAGGGATTTTGGTTGGGGATTGGGCATTGGACATTAGGCATTAGGCATTAGGGACTGGTTAACTGATCACCGATTAACTAATAATTGATAGTTGTACCAGTTTATCTGAAGTGACCATTTTCTTTTCTCCTTCCTCCTTTCTCCTTGCTCCTTACTCCTTGCTCCTTTATCCCTCTATCCTTCCGCATTTCAAATTCCGAATTCCGAATTACCATTTGGGCGCCCGGGCGGGCTGTCCATTCATACTGCTGCAGGCCTTAGCCACAGGGCCGGTATCCATTTCCATCCCTGGCGCATCTGAACCTTGATTCGTCGGATTTGAGGATTCCCCAGAGGTCATAACGTGCGTAGGCTGTCACCCTGAGCCTGTCGAAGGTCGACGTGGGCAGGGGATTAACTAACCATGTCATTGCTGTAAGGGTTAGGTAATTCGATGACAAAATTGGCATTTTATATTTTGTTGTTTAGGGTGATCATTCCTCCTTTATCCCTTCTCCTTTCTCCTTTATCCCTTCTCCTTTCTCCTTTATCCTTTATCCTTTATCCTTTATCCTTTATCCCCTTCACCTTCCTCCTGATCAAATTCCCCAAAAAGCCACCAACAATACCCGCTATGGCACCAATAAGACTAAAAGCCAAGACAAAACCGATGAACATAAGGATACTTTTGGTATCGCTGGCTCCCCGGTAAACAGAGGGCATATAAACTACAAAGATCATGTAACCAAACAAGGCACCGTTAAGGAGCGCCTCCCGCCTGTTTGCTGCCAGGTAGCCTACGCTCAGGGTACCCAGCATCCAGGGGATGGTAGTATACCAGCCAACTACAATACGACTTGATAAAAAGCCGATCAAAGCAGCGACGAGGATGAGCAGGATCTTATAACGTGACATTTTTTTGTGGTTTAATTTTGATATCAAATATATAATTATTTACTTTGAAAATCAAAGTGCTTTTAAATGGAAGGAAAAGAACTCGAAAACGAACTGGCATCGATACGCAGTATCATGGAACGCTCGTCGAAATTTATATCGCTCAGCGGCTTATCGGGGATTTTGGCTGGGATATATGCATTGATTGGAGCGGGTGCGGCGTATAAGGTCATTGATGATGACCCCGAATATGCTTTACTGCGCAAATTACCGGATGTTCTTACCGGCGATCATCAATTCGGGCCGCTGCATGTTAACCTGGGTGATTATTCAAACCTCACCCTAAAGCTGGTGTTGATTGCTGTTTTTGTGTTGGTTGCCTCGATAGCAACTGCAATTGTTCTGAGCACCCGCCAGGCAAAACTAAAAAACGTACCCATGTGGGGTGCTATCAGCCAATCGCTGTTATTTCACATGGCGGTACCGCTTTTGGCGGGAGGTGCGCTCATATTGATCTTTATTTTGCATCATCATTACGGCTTTATATCTGCTGTATCTTTGATTTTTTATGGGATTGCCTTAGTTAGCGCCAGTAATTTTACTTTTGCCGACGTGAAATACCTGGGGTTACTGGAGATCGTGATCGGTTTGATAGCCGCTTGTTTACCCGGCCATGGTTTGCTATTTTGGGCCCTGGGTTTTGGTGCGTTGCATATCATATACGGCGCCCGCATTTACTTAAAATACGATAAGTGAAGATAGCTTTTGATAAACTTGATAAGGCATTTGAGAACCGGGTAAGGTTGCAGATCATGAGTGTATTATCGGTCAATAGCCGGTACGATTTCAACTCGCTCAAAGAACTGCTGAACATCACTGACGGCAACCTGGCTTCGCACCTGAAGGGATTGGAGAAAGAAGAATACATCGTGGTGCATAAGAGTTTCCTGGGCCGAAAACCCAATACCAATTATGAAGCAACCGATAAAGGCAAGAAAGCATTTAAAGATCATCTTGACGCATTGGAACAACTGATCAAACAACAGAAATCAACTTAATATTTTTTTATATTTATACTTTGTATTTCAAAGTACTTTTATTTAAAACAAAATGACAACTCAAGAACAATCACAACAACCGCAGGGCTTTATGCGCTGGCTCAAGGAGTCGGTAACCGTTAAGCTCGGTTTTATCGCCGTTTTGATCCTGGTTTTACTTATACCGCAGGCGCTCGTCGACGGGCTGATCAACGAACGCGCCAACCGGCAGGAAGAAGCCATTAAAAAGGTATCCGACCAATTTTCGGGCGATCAGCTTGTACAAGGGCCGGTATTGGTGATCCCCTACCGCGAGCAAACCACAGAAACCGACGATAAGGGTAAAAAAAGCACCGGGGAGGCAATTGAAAATCTATTCATTCTGCCAAACGAGCTGCATTTTAGAGGCAATGTAAACACAGAAATACTTTATAGGGGCATCTACAAAGTACCGGTATATACCAGTAGCCTTAATGTGTCAGGTAACTTCACAAAGGCCGACCTCAGTTCGATTTCAGTCGACCCCACCAAGCTGATGCCCGAAAAAGCCTATCTGGTATTCAGCATCAGCGACCTGAAGGGGCTGAAAACAAATCCGCAGGTAAGTATAGCTGGTCAAACTTTAGCTGCAACTCCTATAGCCGGTGAGGGCCTTTTCCCTAACGGTCTGCAGGTACCTGTTAACCTCTATAACAAGTACGACGGGCCAATCTCCTTTAGCTTTAACCTTGATTTGAAAGGCAGTCAGGAACTCCATTTCCTCCATCTGGGTAAAACTACCGACGTAGAACTTAAGGGTAACTGGCCCGACCCAAGTTTCGACGGGCGTTTTCTGCCGGATACCCGGGTTGTTAATCAAGAAGGCTTCCGTGCCAAATGGCGCATGCTGTATTATAACAGGCCATTCCCACAGCAATGGGTGCACGATATTGGTTTGATCAGCAATTCCAAAAAAACGGATGATGCAATATTCGGGCTGAAACTGATGCTGCCGATAGATCAATACCAACAAACTACACGCACCAGTAAGTACGCCATCCTTATCATCCTGCTCACTTTCGTGTCACTATTTTTCACCGAAATGATCGGTAAACAAAGGGTACACGCCTTTAACTACATCCTGATCGGCGCAGCTATGGTTATATATTATACCTTGTTGTTGTCTTTTTCAGAACAGATCGGTTATAACTGGGCTTACCTTGTCGCCTCAGGCGCTACCGTGATGCTTATTGCCGTGTTCCTGGCTTCAGTCCTCAAAAACCGAAAGGCGGCAAGCATCTTTGCTTTTATACTTAGTCTTTTTTACGCGTTCATCTATGTTATCATCCAGTTAGAAGACCTTGCATTGCTCATCGGAAGTATTGCATTGTTTGTCATCATAGCGGCATTGATGTATTCTTCGCGAAAGATCAACTGGGATAAACACTAAACCTTTTCAAAGGGCGGAGTTAAAACTCCGCCCTTTTTTTTGCTATGAAAAGACAAATATTACGATATACGCTTAAAGTATGGCTATCGAGCGCAGCAGTATCACCAGGTGTAGCTGCTATACTACAATTTTATAACGACGATGGCGATACTTCAAAATTAAACTGGCTACCCGGTTACCCGCTGATCCTATTCTTTGAGCTGGTACTGACAAGTCCGCTTTGGGTACTCTTTTGGGTATTTACAGAAACCACAAGTAATTTTTTCAGGGAAGATATTTGGGTTAGAAGGGTTGCTGCTGCCACCGGGCTCGCTATTGCATTTACGGTATGCTTACTCGATGCTGGTACGCAGGTTTTAATGGACGATCCGTTTTTCACCATTACTCTCGGCAACTGCTTCTGTATTGTTAGTGGTTGCTGGTATTTTGATGTCAGCAAACCTGTAAATCAATAATAAAACAAACAATTCAAACTACATGAAACAGTTTTTGAACAATTCAGCAAGGCGGCTTAAACAGGCATGCGAACTAATTGCGGCAATTTTTATTTGCGCTCTGGAAAAACCAGCAGGTATTTTAAGGACGGGTCAGTTTAGCCTATTATTTCGCTGGTTAAAAATTAAAATTATAGCCTTAACACAAAATGGCCCGGTCAGAAGTCTGGTAAAATTAATTGTAGTTTCCGGTAACCTATTTTTCATCTGCTGGATCTTCTTTAATGGCTACAACGAACGCTTTGCCGACACCTTTGTACAGATCATCCGCTATGCGATCCTGATAGGCTTACTTGCCGCCAATACGCTGTTGTTAATGAACCGAAAGCGACACCTGAGTAAATAAACCCGGTACCTGTTAAGCAGTTATCATTTAATTGTTAAAATTCAAAACAATCCATATACCAATTTGGTATTTAGTATAAATACTACTACTTTAGCTTTTAAACTAAGAAAAAATCCTATGAGCCGCGAGTTAATTGAAATCACCGAACAGATAGACGAACAGTTTGAGATAGAAGAGATCAACCTTTCCGAAGATGAATTCTGGCAGTCGGTCTTGAATCTTTTTATTTAGGCATCGGGCAATTGGGCAATTGGCATTAGGCATTAATTTTTCCAACTAATGCCCAATGCCAGCGCAGCGAAATGACAAATGCCCAATGTCAGCGCAGCGAAATCCCGGCGCAGCAAAATGACTAAAAACCGTACCTTTGCTGCCGCATGAAAAAGAAGGCGCCAATTGATCTCCTGTTCGAGAATGTAAGCATTATTGATATCGCCGAAGAAGGCAAGGGCGTGGGTAAAACCAACGATCTTGTTTTGTTCGTCGAAAAAGCTGTACCAGGTGATATAGCGGATGTAAGGGTTTACCGGAAAAAGAAGAATTTTGCTGAGGGAAAGATCGCGGAGCTGAAAAAGGCGTCGGAGTATCGTACAAGTCCGTTTTGCGAACACTTTGGCACCTGTGGCGGATGCAAATGGGAGCATATGAGTTATGATGCCCAGCT
>CAISPD010000073.1 GCA_903887275.1 uncultured Mucilaginibacter sp. | reverse complement strand
GTACCTTGCCGTTTTTCATCATCTCCACCTTTTTTTCATTGATGTCGACGCAGGTCACATGGTTTCCGGTCTCGGCCAGGCAGGTGCCTGTTACCAATCCTACATACCCTGTTCCTACCACTGCTATTTTCATGTTTTATGTGTATTTGGTTTATTATTAAATAGATGTTATTTGATTTTTTCTGATGATTTTTTGTTCGAAAGTCAACGACTATTACGAAAATGAAAATGTATTTGTTACTTAAAAATTAACCAATGCGAAATTTTGTAGGTATATTCATTGATCATTGTTTTTATTCTCAAAACTGTATTATATGAAAATAAACAAATTATTTTGGACACCCATCCAAAATTTAGATTAATAGTCCAAAAAATGGAAATTCACTTCTATTGGCAATGGTATAAATATTTGATTATCAATATTATGTATTTAAAGTAATCTTTGGCGTGATTTTGTAATAGGTATAAATTATATGAATTAATCCAATGCTGAAAAGGAAAATTATTCCATTTTTTTTATCAATTTCTTTTAAAAAAATGATAACCAAAATGAGTTACTTTTCGTAAACGGCATTAACTATTAAGAATATTGTATTGTTTTTCAAATATAGATTTTCCTTAATAAAATAGAAGGTATGGTATTAAAAAGAAATTTTCCAATTCTTGTACTACTGGTTTTAATGTTTTCCAAAGTGTGTTTCGCGCAGGAAACAATTATACCCGATCTTTCTTCCAAATACATCAACAAGCTTATTGACACGGCAAAAAAACATTACCCCAAAGTGAAAACCTATCGCAATAGGATCGAGATCGCCAAAGATGTAATTGCTACAAGTAAAGCCGCTATTTTTAACTCGCTTACAGTCTCATACGTTTACCAGCCGGGGGAGGCAACAGTTAATCCTGTAAATCCAAGTTCAAGTTATTTCAAGGGCTTGCAGGCCGGAGTTTTTTTTAATATAGGTTCATTGATCTCTCAACCAAGCCAGGTCAGACAGGCCAAGGAGCAATTGCTTATTGCAAATGAGGAACAGGAAGATTATTTATTGACGCTTTCTACTGAAGTGAAGAAAAGATACTATGTCTACGTAGAACGTGTAGCAGAGTTGAAATTGCAGATCAATGCCTTGCAAGACTCGCAAAACTCATACAACGATATCAAATATAAATTCGAAAAGGGAGAGGAGTCGTTTGAAAATTTCAACAAGTTGCAAAGCGACCTTAATAATCATAAGAGTTCAAAAATTCAGGCAGAAGCCAATTTGTTTTTAGCCAAAGCCGATGTTGAAGAGTTATTGGGAATTAAACTGGAAAGTGTAAAATAAATGGAATTCAGCAATTTTATCAAATTACTGCGTAAGCACAAATATACCCTGTTGCTGGTACCTGTTTTTGCA
The DNA here is from genome assembly GCA_903887275.1 of uncultured Mucilaginibacter sp. Classification (GTDB taxonomy): domain Bacteria; phylum Bacteroidota; class Bacteroidia; order Sphingobacteriales; family Sphingobacteriaceae; genus Mucilaginibacter. Next base: position 20,085 of record CAISPD010000073.1, on the reverse strand, counting down.
GCCGGACTCACTTATTTTATGGTGCGCAATCAGGCCAATAAATATTCGTCTAAAGCAAAACTTGCAACAGGCATTGTTGATCAGACACAAAAGGTACTAAATGATGGCGGGGCTGATGAACAGGAATCAAAAATAAGCCAGGAGTTTAGCAATTTGATCGAGATGCTGCGTTCTAAAAAAGTGCTCGACCAGGTCTCGTACAAACTGATACTACATGATCTTCAAAGCAAAGATCCATACGTTAAGCCAAGCCCTTTATTGAAGCAACTTAATGCACAGGCCCGCAGGCATGCGATTCAGGTATTTACAGATCTTTATATTAAACGCGAAGCACTTTCACTTTATGACCCTGATCAAAATGGTCTGAATAAACTATTGATGTCGTTGCATTATGACGATCAATCGTTGCTAAACAATTTCACGATCTATCGGGTTCAAAACAGTGACTATATCGAGGTACAGTTGGAATCGGAAAGTGCTGAATTATCAGCCGATGCGGTAAACACCTTATGTAATGAGTTTATTAACTATTACACCTATCTGGTAAAGGAAAACCAACGTAAGGCAGTTGACTTTTGGACTTCATTATTGCATGCCAAGGAAGATACATTAAACAAAAGAAGCGCAGCGCTAAAAGCGTACAAAATTAGAAATCATATTTTGAACCTTAATGAAAAGGCTAAAAGTATCTACGGGCAGATGGCAGATTTTGAAACCCGTAAGGAGGAAGTTCAAAAAAGTATCGAGTCAACCCAGGCCGCCATACAAAACATAGACAAACAATTTGACCCCACCGAAAGGAAATACTTCGAGAGTAGTAAGATGGTAATTAGTCAGCAAATTCTGACCAACCGGGCTCAATTGGAAAAAGTAAATGAAACCTATGTCCAAAGTAATTTTGATCCCAGATATAAACGCAAGGTAGACTCATTAACTGCGCTGGTTTCTTCCCAAATTGAAAAGCTGTCTGATAAATACGTACTTAACCCTTTGTCTTCCAAACAAAATCTGGTCGATCAGAAGCTGTCATTGCAGGTCCAAAACCAATTGGCGAGAAACAGCGCTAAAACAATTGATATGGAGCTGTTAAGGCTACATAATGAGTTTGACGGTCTGGTGCCCCATGAAGGAACAATACAGGCTTTAGAAAGCGCAGTCAGTGTTGCCAGTCAGGAATATCTTGAGGTGTTGCAAAAGTATAATCAGACCAATATGGTCTCTAAATTCTCGGTACAACTACGCATCATCGAAGTAGCAGAACCAGGTACTCCACAGCCTTCAAAGAAAATGTTGATGGTGATTGTTGGGGGATTGGTAAGTTTTGTATTCTGCATCCTGGTGTTTTTTATCATTTTCTTTTTTGATAGTACCATCAAGAGCTCCAGAGAATTGGCAAACCGTACAAAAATTGCAGTACTCGGTCATGTAAATCAGTTAAGCAACGGAACGGTTGATATCCAAACGCTTTGGGGGCCGGGATCGCTTCCTAAAGAACAACTTGAATTTAAAAAGCTTATTCATTCACTCCGTTTTGAAATTGATAATGAGCTTCTGAACAATAAAACATTGCTTGTAAACAGTGTTAATAAGGCCGAAGGAAAAACCTTTATCAGCATTAATCTGGCGTATGCCTATCTGGGTATCAATAAACGCGTTTTGGTAATTGACGGCAATTTCGATGAACCGGGATTAACTCAATTTAGCGGGACAGACATTTTTCTCGAAGATTTACTGGCGGGTACAATTGCACCCCAATCCTTATTAAATGGGTCGAATATTGTTTTCCTTGGTAACAGGGGCGGCGGTCGATCTCTTTTAGAAGTATCCAGCGAACATAAAGCATCTGAAGTTTTAACTCAGGCAAAAGCTTTATTTGATGTTGTTATTATTGAAACTCCTTCACTTGATACCCTGAACAAGGCTAAAGAATGGACAGCGTTTGCAGATAAAGTGCTAACGGTCTTTCGTGCCGGCCATACGGTTGATCACCTATATCAGGACAATATGGAGTACCTGAAAAGTCTGGACGGAAAGTTCATTGGATGGATATTGAACTCAGTACCAGGCGATGAGCCGGCAAAAAAGAAAAAAACTAAAGCAGCAAAGAAATGACAACGGTATATTTTTTTCGCATCGTGTGGATCATAGTACAAGTATTAATTGGATATAATCTTGTTTTTCCATTAATGCTTTATGTTTTAGCACTTTTAAGACCTAACAAGAAAATAACACCGCTAAAATCGGAGGCTGATTATGCCATCATTGTTACGGCCTATGAACAAGTAACGCACATCCCGGATGTTATTAACTCTATACTGGCACTCAATTATAAAAATTACCTGGTATACGTTGTTGCCGATAAATGTGACGTTAGCGGGTTGAAGTTTGACGACGAGCGTGTATTAATACTTAGACCGGAGCAAACGCTGGCCGGAAACACCCGTTCGCATTTTTACGCGATCAGGAATTTCAAACGTAACCATGAGCGGCTGACTATTATTGATAGCGATAATTTAGTTCATCCTGAATATTTAAACCAACTGGATCTTTATTTTTCACTTGGTTATCTGGCCGTACAAGGCGTTCGAAAAGCTAAAAACCTTGATACAACCTATGCCCGTTTGGATGGTGCCCGCGATATTTACTATCATTTTTATGATGGCGAAATGTTATTCAGAGCGGGTTCTTCTGCAACGCTGGCAGGCTCGGGCATGGCATTTACAACGTCCCTGTATCGGGAATGCATGGAGGATCGGGATGTATCAGGAGCGGGTTTTGACAAAGTGTTGCAAGCCGCTATTGTTGGTGGCGGTAATCGGATAGCGTTTGCCGACCAGGCATTTGTTTATGACGAAAAAACCAGCCATTCAGACCAGTTGGTCAATCAGCGGGCACGATGGATCAATACCTGGTTCAAATATTTTGGTTATGGCTTTACCATGATAGGTAATGGGCTCAAAAATCTTAGCTGGAACCAGTTTTTATTCGGACTGGTATTACTCCGGCCGCCGCTTTTTATCTTTTTATTATTATCGGTGTTTTGCATGGCTGTCAATCTGTTTTTGGCCCCGGTTATAAGTATCATCTGGTTTATTGGGTTCCTGCTTTTTATACTTGGCTTTTATATTGCACTGGTTAATTCCGATACGGACAGCAGTATATACAAGTCATTGGTGAATATCCCCAAATTCATATTTTTTCAGGTGATATCATTATTGAAAGCACGAAATGCAAATAAACGTTCGGTGGCTACGAAGCATTATCATACCGTGAACCCAACTTTAAAAAGCGATGAGAGTTAATCCGGATCAAAAAATCGTCAACCGTAAGGCTCTCAAAGCTGCAGCGCAAATAAAAGTTGATAAGGTAACCAGGATAGTAGCGCTGGTTGTTGCTTTTTTGAGCACCTATTTTTTCATTATTAAGATATTGTTTTTATAATGGAAAGTAATTCGAATCCTAAACCCGGTATTTTGCTGTTGTCGAAAGCAAAGCTTGATTTTTCTAAAACTTTAAAAAAGGCTTTTTTCTTCGAGCACTTATATAATCCCATTGGTATTGGTTTCCTGGTTTTGTTTGCAGCGATCATTGCATTGGGTACAGTTAAATTAGGGGTTATTTTCGGGTCGGCGCTCATTGCCATTACAATCGGTTTGCCTGCACTTTATGCTATTGTTGCCTACCCCCGGTTTGGTATTCTGGTATTGATCATCATGGCTTACATGCTGTTTTATATCGGCAGGTTAGGTGTATCCGGACCTTTAGGAACTGTGATCGACCTGATCCAAACGCTGCTTATTTTGGGAACCCTGCTAAGTTTACGCCGTAACCGTGATTGGGATGTTCTAAAAGGTCCGGTATCAACAATGATCCTTATTTGGATCGGCTATAACGTGATACAGGTTGCAAATCCAAGCGCAGTATCGCGGTTGGCCTGGGTATATACCATTCGTACTGTAGCCATAGTAATGCTGAGCTATTTTGTTTTCGTTTATAACATTAAGTCTTTAAAATTTGTAAAGCTGATTTTCAAGGTTTGGTTGGGTATGTGCATCTATGCTGCATTGTATGCTTTCAAACAAGAATATATTGGTTTCTCGGATGCTGAAGAAGCCTATCTGCATTCTGATCCTGAAATTGCCGGCTTGCTATTTATTGCAGGTCACTGGCGGAAGTTTTCAATTTTCTCAGATCCGGTTTCCTTTGCTTATAACATTACAATGTCGGGCATTTTTTGTATCGCATTAATAGCGGGTAAACACGTTGCCTGGAAAAAATGGGTACTGGGAGGCATGGTAATGATTTTTCTGGTATCCAGTTTATTTTCAGGTACCAGAGGTGCAAACGTGTTGGTTCCGGTAGGACTGATTTTATTTGCCATATTGAATTATAACAGAAACGTGCTGATTATGACATGCGTCGCAGCCGTGTTTTTTGTTTTTTTGATCAATATGCCAACCAGTAACCCAAACCTGCTTCGGTTCCAAACGGCATTTGCTCCTAATGACGATCCATCCTATAAATTAAGAAAATTCAACCAAAAACGAATTCAGCCTTATATTTTATCGCACCCCATTGGTTTTGGCCTTGGCGCAGTCGGTGGCTGGGGTAAGAAATTCGGGGACGGTGGTGTTGTCTCATCTTTTCAACCCGATAGTGGTTATATCAGGGTGGCAGTTGAGCTGGGGCCAATTGGGCTCATAATTTTCTGTACGTTAATGTTTACAGTGATGAAAACGGGTATTGATAACTTTTATATCATCAAAGATCCCGAGATAAAAAACTATAGCCTGGCGGTGGTGATGGTAATTTTTGCCTATAACATAGCCAATTTTCCGCAAGAGGCACTGGTGCAGTTTCCGTCCAATGTATTATTCTCACTGGATATGGCTTTACTGACCATTTTACGCAGACTAGACAAAGAAAAGCAGGAAAAAGAAGCTGCTCAGATAAAAACAGTGAATTAAAATTTTTGAAAATGGCTATAAATAGTGTGATAAAAAACAGGGATATCATTGTAGTTGGCCAACAACCCTGGGATGTTGAGATAGGTAGCAATTGCAAAAATATTGCGCTGGAGTTTAGTCGCTATAACCGCGTACTGTATGTTAACTCTCCACTTGACAGGATAACAAAACTTAAACAAAAAGGTGATCCTAAAATTCAGAAGCGAATTGATGTGATCATTAAAAAGGCTGATGGAATTGTTAAAATTCAAGATAACCTTTGGAACTATTATCCAGACGAAATGATCGAATCTATCAACTGGGTAAAGAATAGCGCTATTTATAATTTTCTAAATAAGATCAACAATAAGCGATTTGCCCGTTCCATAAAAAAAGCGATCGATCAGTTGGGCTTCAAGGAATATATTTTATTTAATGATAACGATATTTTCCGATGCTTCTATCTTAAAGACCTGCTTAAACCTGCCGTTAGTGTTTATTATTCGCGTGATTATTTACTCTACGTCGATTACTGGAAACTTCACGGTCAAAAGCTTGAACCCGAGTTGATCAGCAAAAGCGATGTATGTACTGCCAATTCAACCTACCTCGCTAATTATTGCAGGCAATACAACCCCAATTCATTTTATGTAGGACAGGGTTGTGATCTGGAGGTATTTACCAATAAGCAAAATACACCGGTCCCAACCGATGTTAAGGGCATTAAAGGACCAATAATTGGATATGTTGGGGCATTGCAAAGCATCAGATTAAATTTAGAATTGCTTGCCTTCATTGCACAGCAGCGACCAAACTGGAGTATAGTATTGGTAGGTCCGGAAGATGAACAATTTAAAGTGAGCAACCTGCATCAGATCAGCAACATTCATTTTTTGGGAAGTAAGGACCCCGACTCACTTGCAGCCTACATTAATTCCTTTGATGTATGCCTCAATCCGCAAATAGTAAACCAGGTGACCATCGGTAACTATCCCCGTAAAATTGATGAATACCTTGCAATGGGTAAGCCCGTTGTGGCAACACGCACCGAAGCCATGAGTGTATTTGAACAACATACCTACCTTGGAGATACTCAGGAAGACTATGTTAAGCTGATTGAAAAGGCATTGGCAGAAGACTCGGAAGAAAAAAGGCAAAACCGGATCGAATTTGCCAGCACACATACCTGGGAAAATAGCGTAAAGGGTATATACGACGCAATTGCGCAGGTTGAAAATTGATATTAAAAAATAAGCTTTTAAATATTGCCTTTTTTCAACTCATTTACAGCAAAATTGCAGGCACGTGCCGTTAGTGCCATATAGGTTAATGACGGATTTTGGCTGGCTGATGAGGTCATGCAACTGCCATCTGTAATAAACAGGTTTTTCACCGTATGCAGTTGATTATTGCCATTTAATACAGAGGTTTTTGGATCACGTCCCATGCGGGCTGTCCCCATTTCATGTACCGTACTTCCTCCGGGTTTATGATAATTAAAGGTATTGATATCGGTAAAGCCCGCCGCATCAAGCATTTCGCCTGAAGATTTACTGATATCGTCCATCATTTTGTTTTCGTTCTCTTTGAAAGAAAAATCGATGTTTATAAGTGGGATGCCCCATTTGTCTTTTAGCGAGTTATCCAGTGTTATTTTATTTTCATGATAGGGCAAACATTCGCCCCAGCCGGCCATCCAAACGGTCCATGGGCCGGGTGTAGTCAGTTGTTTTTTAAAGTCGACGCCAAATCCCTCCCCATTCATGGTGTCTGGCCATTCTGATCGTTCACCATGACCTTGCGTATTGAAGCCTCGGATATAGTCCAGACCTTCATTAGCTTGTAAATTGCGGTATCTTGGTATCAAAAAACCGCATGGCCTGCGACCTTTATAATAACTGTCTTTGAACCCCTGGTACTTACCCGAAGCGCCTGCCGACGAATGGTGATCCATTAGGTTATGGCCCAGTTCTCCGCTATCATTGCCCATGCCGGTAGGGAATCGATTTGATTTTGAGTTTAACAATATGCTTGTCGTAGCAATGGTAGAGGCATTCAGAAAAACCACTTTGGCAAAAAATTCAAAGCTTTCATGGGTTTGGGTATCGATAACGCGCACGCCTTTTGCCCGCTGTTTGCTTTCATCATACAATACTTCGGCTACAGTTGAAAATGGCCTGAGTGTAAGATTGCCGGTATGCATTGCGGCAGGTATCGTTGAGCTGTTGCTGCTAAAATAACCCCCGAAAGGACAGCCACGCGAACATAAATTCCGGTTCATACAAGGGCCGCGGCTATCCCAGCCTTTACTTAAATTAGCAACACGTGCAATGGTAAGAAGCCTGTCGGCATTATTTTTTCGGATCGAATTATCCAGGTGCTGTTCGATACAATTCAGGTCCCATGGTGGTAGATATTCACCGTCAGGTAGCTGGTGCAGGTTTTCTTTTTTACCACTTACACCAATATATTGTTCCACATAGCTATACCAGGGCGCTATATCTTTATATCGTATAGGCCAATCTACAGCAATGCCATCCTTTAAATTAGCTTCAAAATCAAGGTCACTTAACCTGTAACACTGCCTTCCCCACGTTAATGATCTGCCACCCACCTGGTAACCCCGGTACCACATAAAAGGTTTTTGCTGTATGTAGGGATGTTCTTTGTCGTTTACAAAAAAATGTGCATTGCCAGGTGTGGTTCCTGTAGACTGTACCGGGCTATTTGCTTTGTATTCAGGGGAATTGTTTAAGCGGTATTCAAAATCCCAGGGATTTAAATTAGCCGTTGTATAGTCCGTGATATGTTCAACATTTCTTCCTCTATCAAGGAGCAGGGTTTTTAATCCTTTTTTGCAAAGCTCCATTGCTGCCCAACCGCCGCTTATACCAGATCCAACTACTATAGCGTCGAAAACTGAGTTTGAACTAATGCTTGCTGTACCAGCCATAAAGTAAGGTTTTTTTGAGGGATAATTATTTAGTGGCCCAGGCCAGTTGTTTTGGTTTTAAGGGAATACAAGCTTCAAAATTAACCGGTATTGCGTCATATGCCATACCCTGAGTAGCTCCGATGAGGGATGTACAGTAGCCTTCAACAGTCAGATCGCGTAATTGGAAAAAGAAAGGCTTGCCTGATAGCTTTCTGTTGATTTTATTCAGAATTTCGAAATGATAGTTCCCTTTATTTTCAAAGTGTTTCAAAATTTCAATTTTCTCCTGCTGACTGCAGCTGATAAACAATTTATGAAATTTTGAATGAGCATAACTTTCAATTTCGCCCAGACCTGTTAAGAACGAACGCTGGCCCTGTGCGTCCGTATTTTCATTGATCATTTTAATGATATAATCCTCAACCTTTGCGTCTTTGGCTCCGGGCGTATCGGTACGCGGAATGATCAGTTCTGCCAATTCGGCAATCAAAAGCTTTTTAGAGGGAAGCAGTTTTAAAGGAATTGGCTCGCTGTGTTTGAAGAAATATTCATAAATACTTCCCGAAATGCCTCCCAATACCACTAAACCTAAAATATTTCTTATTGCTGATTTCCTGTTCATCGAGGTAAACTATTTTCCACTTGCAAATTATTTGAATTATATCGCTCAGTTATTTAATTAGTAGAAGCTAAGCTTATTTAAAAAATACCAGTTCCCAGGTATGTTTAACATTACGATATAGTGCACGGGCAATACTGATCACTATATTATCACTCTGACGCAGATCGCTGCGTTTCATGGTGCTTGGCTCGTCGGCTGAGTTCACCTGATCAAATACGCCTTTTACGTCTTCGTAGATCATCGCTTTGCCTTTGTGTTTCAAAAAGGAAAGTGCCATAGAAAATTCAGTCTTGTCACCTTTGATGCCTTCGCGATATCGCCCAAACTTTTCAAAGAATGAAGTCCTGCGAAGATGCGGATGGTCGCTGTAAACATGAAATTTACGATAACCCGGATACCAGATTTTAAAATTCATTTCGGAAAATCCCTTTCTGAAGGGTTTTAAATAGGGGTATTTGAAATAGGCGTAAAAGCGAACCAGGTCAATATCAGGTCGGTCTTCCATAATATCCAACGCATCCTGGAGGCGTTCTTTATAGCCGGGAAATGGATCAAAATCTTCCTGAACGTAAAGCGTATAAGGAGTTTTTACAGCGTCCTGTCCTTTATTGATGTTATTGCCAAGTCCCGCATTTTTTGCCGCAGTTATTAGCCTGAAGCCGAATTTTTTTTCATCCAGTTTTAGCCTTTCCAAATGTTCGGGTTTACTGCCATCATCAGATACCACGATATCGCCAAATACAATCTGTTGATCGGCAAAGCTTTGCAGGAGTCTTTCCAAAGATTGGCTTCTGTTATAATGCGTAACTAATAGGGTTATTTTGTTAAATTCTTCTGATGCCATTGCTGGTTTCCGATCTTAAATTAATAACGTTTGAATAAAGCCTGGTAGGTCCACTTTAAAAGTTTAAACTGGAGGTAAATTGCCCTTACACCTAGTGCGAAGATATTTTTACTCTCGCGCCAGCTTGCTCTACCCATGGTACTTGGTTCATCGCTGGAGTTTTTTTGATAAAAGAGATCATTGAATTGCTCGAAGAATATTCCGCGCCCTTTATTTTGGATAAAAGAAAGTGCCATCCGGTATTCTGTAAGATCGCCTTTGATGCCTTCCGGATATCGCCCGAATTTCTGCAAGAACGTACTCCTTCTTAAATGAGGGTGGTCGCTGTATACATAAAATTTAAGGTGGTTATTTGCCAGTGGGGATATCTTAAATTCCATTTCTGAAAAACCCTTTCCATATTGTTTTAAATAAGGATATTTAAAATAGGCATAAAACCGGGCTATATCCAGTGTATTGTCTGTTTTAAAATATTCAAGGGCATCGATAAAATGCTGAACGAATTCGGGTTTAGGTTCAAAATCTTCCTGAACATATAAAGTATAGGGCTTTGTTACGGCATCCTGTCCTTTATTGATGTTATTACCGAGTCCTTTATTTTTAGGTGTTAGTATTAATTGATAGTTAAATTCCGACTGAATTTCTTTGAGCTTCTCTACATGTTCGGTTTTACTGCCGTCGTCTGACACCACTATTTCGCCAAAACTTATGTTTTGAGTACGAAATGAGTTCAACAAACGCTCCAGTGACTTGCTTCGATTGTAATGCGTGATCAGCAGGGTAACATCTTCAAAATGAAATTCGTTTAAGGCCATTAGGTATTTTACTGTTAATATTCTATTTTTAAGGGCGTTGCAAATTTAATATTTAATTTTACGTTAAATGTGGCAAAAGGTTTATAATTTGATCAAAAACAAGTACTTTTTGTCGCTTGCAGGCAACGTTATCATGTCGGGCCTTGGCCTGGTTACCATGACGCTGATTTACCGCGCACTCAGCAAATCTGAGGCTGGGACCTGGGTGTTTTTTCAGTCGGTTTTGTTGCTGGTAGATACTTTTAGGTCGGGGTTTTTAACTACAGCATTCATTAAGTTTTATTCGGGCGCAAGTAAGGAACGTTCGGCTGAAGTAGCTGGGTCGGCATGGACTCTTGGTTTAGCTATAACCGGATTGCTGGCTCTGATAAGTTTTTCATCGCTATTTTTTCTCAAGTACGTTGAAGATGATGGTGTCGCATTGTTTTTCAAATGGTCGGGTTTGTACTACCTGGTATCCTTACCCTGGTTTCTGGCGACCTGTGTTATACAAAGTGAACAACAATTCGGTAAATTGCTTTACATCAGACTTTGCAATCAGGGTAGTTTTGTGCTTTTTATCGCCATCCTGATCATAACCGGACGGGTTAATTTACCTTATGTTATATTCTTCTATCTATTTTCAAATTTAATTACCAGTATTTACGCCCTTTTTAAAGGCTGGGCATGGATCACTTCAATCAGGCAGCGCAGCCGAAAAACTATAGCCGAGATCTATCATTTTGGTAAGTACAGTGTGGGAACTTCGTTGAGTGCAAATTTATTTAGCACTTCAGATACACTGATCATCAATTTCCTGCTGGGCAAACCAGCGCTGGCTATCTATAACCTTGGGCAAACGCTGATGCAATTGGTGGAGATACCCCTGCGTAGTTTTGCAATTACAGCAATGCCCGAACTGGCATCGGCATTTAATCAGGATAACCGCAGTGGTGTAATAGCCATCATGAAAAAGTATGCCGGAATGCTATCCGTCTTGCTGGTACCTGTAGCCTTATTAGGTTGTGCATTGGCCGATGTGCCGATCTATATCATAGGGGGTGGTAAGTATGTGGGTACCGAAGCTGCAAATGTTTTTCGCCTGTTTTTAACCTTTGCCATCTTGTTCCCACCAGATCGGTTTTTTGCGTTGACGCTTGATGTAATTCACAGGCCGAAAGTAAACTTCTATAAAGTGTTAATTATGCTGGCTGTCAATATCAGTTCTGATTTTCTGGGATATTATTTAACCGGAAGCGTTTACGGTATTGCCTTTGCAACCGTTCTGCCTATTCTTACCGGAACGATCATCGGCTATTGGGCACTTAACAAATATATTAAGTTCTCGTACTGGAATATTTTTTCGGTCGGATACCAGGAAACACTGGCATTTGTCAAGCAAAATAAGTTTGGCAAGCGGTCAAATAATTAGCCGATCTTCTCCGCCGTTATCAGCTTTTCTTTATTGATTTTTGCTTTTCCCAGATTATTAAAACGCATCTCTATGTTTTTATAGGTCCAGGCCGAAGCGAAATAAATGATCGCGTAATTTAGGATAAACAGATAGGCATAAGCTGAGGGAGGGAATTTGAGTACACGGATAAATGCTATATTGAACAGACTTAATATCAACGTGTGTATCATGTAAATTGAATACGAGTATTTCCCGGTTTGATGAAGAAAGTTTGACTTTTTTAATTGTTCAGATAACCATCCTTTTTCAAAAGCGAATACCAGAATGGTAGCAAAGAACAGTATTTCGTAAATGAACCCTAAATTTTTATAAACGGCGCCCTGCCATACAAAACCGATCACTACGATCAGCAATACTATTTCAAGAAAGGTAAATAGCGTAGAACCTAGTTTGAATAGCTGGTTTTTTAGGGCATCAAAAGTATTAAAGCAAATAACGCCCACAAAAAAGCCCACTATACCTCGCAGAAAACCGAAGTCGAAATTATAGTCCAGTTTGAATGATCCGGTATTAAAAAACAAAATTGCGCTCGCGGTAAATATAACCAGCACCGGTAATAACAGGCGGTTTTTAGCGAAGCTTATCCTGTTGATAAGCAACATAACCAATCCAAACACCATATAGGCGATCATTTCAGCGCTGATAGACCAACTGGCAATATTCCAGCTTACATCATGTATGCCAGGAAATCCAACCGAGTTTACGAGGAAAATATTGGTAATAAAGGTTTGCAGGTTATTGCTGATGTTTTCGATCTTATTGACGTGAACATAACCTGATGCAGAGTGTTTTGAAAGCTCAATACCTACAAATAATATCAAAACGATTAAATGGAGAGGATAAAGTCGAAAAAATCGCTTTTTATAAAATTGACCAAACTCTTGTCCTGTACTTATACTTTGGTAGCTGTAGGTTATTACAAACCCGCTGAGCACGAAGAAAAAATCGACAAATAAGTCGCTGTTGTAAATAAATTTATTGTTGATAATAGCGGTATCCGAAAAAGCGCTCATGTGAAATAAAACAACAAGGCTCGAAAATATACCCCTGAAAATATCAAGTACAGCGAATCGGTGTTTCATAAAGCTAAATCTATTTTTTTATTGATGTAAAACCTGTCGATATGGTCCAGCACCTGTACATCTTTGCTGATGTCGAATTTGCGGGCAAACAGTTTCTGAGGATCGGTTAATTTACCTGCATCGGCCATGGTCAATGTTTTGGGGCTCGCGCCACCAGCTGACCAGTCGATATAACGTAAGTCGTTATTAACCATTCTGCTCCTGTGTATTGAATTATAAAGTATGGTCTGAAAAACAAACTCGTCTGGGCCCCAGGTTAGCTTCATAAACCTTTCGAACTGTTTGTTTCTTTTCCAGAACTCCAGAATATAAATGACACATTCCATAGGTATAGTAAACCATTGAGAACGGCCCACCGGCGTCCATTGATCAGGTATTTTTCTGGCCGGCAATACGCGGTTAACCAGATTTTGGAGAATAAAACGACCCGGAATATTGTAATAATTGAAATGGTATTTATTGATGCGTGGGATAGCTTCCTGCCAGTCGGGCTCAAACAGCAGGTAGTTCATAAATATACTACCCTTGTTCAATTCAAGAAAGTCATGAATGAATTGCGGTGATTTCAAAGGATAATCCTGCCCGCTTAACAGATTCAGGTAGCCGTATTTTGTTCCGGTCCGGGAAATTTCTTCAAAGCTGTTTAAGGTAGCTTGTACCATGCTGAATGAACCCCAATAAACCTTAACACGTTTTTGAATGAAAAAAACCTGGGGAAAAGCTTGCAGCTCAGCGAATTTTTTGACATCAGCTTTTGCATCCAGATGAATGTAAATATCTGCATCCGTATGCTGTAAGCTCCCGATCAATCGTGCAAGTTGAACGGGCTGGTTATGAGCTAAAATAAGATGCGCTATTTTCATTTAATGCTAATTGGTAATGTTGATCAAATATTCGGCTTTACCCACATACCGTTGATAGGATCATAGGTTTTGATCACTTTGGCCGGATTTCCCGCGGCTACTGAATAGGGTGGTATACTTTTGGTTACAACCGAACCCGCGGCCACTACACTGTGGCGCCCGATAGTTACGCCCGCCGTGATGACCGAATTTGCGGCTATCCAGCAATCGTCTTCGATCACAATAGGTGACACCAGTATTTTCTGTTCGCTTATGGGTAAATTGATATCCCGATATTCGTGATTGAGGCCGCTGGCAACAACATTTTGGGCAAAAATTACATTGTTGCCTATATTGATCGGTCCGATGATCACATTACTCATCCCGATCAGCGTATTAAAACCTATCTCAACATCGCCAACGCCATTGTTAACCGTGCAAAAATCTTCTATAGTAGAGCGATGTCCAAGGCTGAACTTATTGAAAGGTAATACATCCATTCTGGTGCGCCTGCGTACTTTTGCACCGTCGCCGTAACTATGTATAAATGGATTAACAAACCACTTTACCCAAAGCCTCGGTCTGGCTTCACCAGCGGGTATCAACATCCGGTGGATGATTTTCTTTAATAGCGGATTGCCTTTTATTGTTTCTTTCAAGCCCATGGCTTTATTGTTTTCTTTTTGATTTTTCCCATACAGCACTTTGTTTTCCTTTAGCATATCGGAAAATGCCCAGGATAACAGCATAGTTCATCATGCTGAAATAATAGGGAATAAAAAATACCTTTAGTTTGATCTGTCTGGTGGTCATCAACCAGCCCATTAGCGAAAATCCATAAAAAGCAATTTGAGCAATGAGCAAGGCCTGGTAAAGTGCATTACTATTGCCCTGGGCTACGATCAGTATATTTAAAAATAGGATCACCAGCATCAGAAAAGGCACTATCGTCCACCTTAGTACCCTGTGACTTATATATTGAAAGGACAGTAGCGGCATTTTAAAAGGGTTAAGCAAACTCTTTAACCAGATAACCGACTGGATCCCCCCAGCTGCTATCCTAACCTTGCGTTTTAATTCCTCCTTTATGTTTTCTGATCCTGTTTCCATAGCGAAAGCTTCAGGTTCGTAAACAATTTTATATCCTTTTTCGGCTATGAGCATCGAAATCATAAAATCGTCAATTATAGCATTTGAGGGTACAGGCTCATACAAATTTGTACGTATGGAGAATAGCTCTCCGGCGGCGCCAACAACAGAATGAAGTTCTGAATCCCAGGTTTTTAATTTCGATTCATATTTCCAATAAAATCCTTCCCCGGCGGTAGCGTCGCTGGTGGCCGAAATATTTACCCGTTTTTCGCCAGCAACCGCGCCTACTTTCTGATAGGCATAATGTCTGCAAATATTTACCAGTGCCTCTTTGTTTAAAAATGTATTGGCATCGGTAAATACGATCACTTCCGTATCTACAGTCTCAATTGCACGGTGCACAGCTGCCATTTTTCCCATACGCGCGTCTTTGTGCAAATGGGTGATCTGTGGATAGCCCGAAACAATTTTTACGGTATTATCGGTAGATCCGTCCGTAACAAAAATATATTTGAGCTTTTTAGCCGGGTAAACCAGTTCGAGGCTATTTTTTATTTTTTCAGCAATAAAAGCTTCCTCATTGTAGGCTGCCACTATTAGCGTGCAGGTTGGCAAACCATCGCCATCAGGAATTACAGGCTTACCAAAAAAAGCGCGCTTGATCTTTATTATACCAAAAAGTGCCAGGCCGTATCCGGCAAAAGCATAAAAAACTACAAATAAGCTTATCCAAAACGTTGTGTTGATCATCTTTTTATCGGGTTATAGGGTATCCTAAATTGTTGCTGGTTTTTTTTTCCTGAACATTCCACCAGATGGCTTTTAGCAGCCAACCGGTAAAACCTTTTTGACCGTTCTTTACATATCTGATAATATTGCGCGGTGCAACAAGTAAAAGGTAATAGGTATAGAAAATTATTTTCTGAATAAAATTTGCATTACGTCTAATAAACAGGATGCGGTTACGGTTCATGAAAAACTCCTTCAACGCACTTGCCTTGCCTACTGAAATAGAATCTTTATGATAAATAAGTGCATCGCTTACCAGCCAGGCTTTGTACCCTGCTCTTTTAATATGATCGCACCAATCCAGCTCTTCATAGTACAGGAAAAAGTTTTCAGCCATAGGCCCTGCCTTTTCTATACATTCTTTTCTTATCATCATGGCAGCGCCATGTACATAGCCGGTTTCGCCTGTAAGGTGGTCATATTGGCCATGATCTATTTCATATTGCCCGACACAGTGATTGCTGGCGGTGAAATAGTTCATTGGCGTGTAACCCATATACTGCAACATGGATGGTTCGTCATAGTATCTGATCTTTGGCGATACCATACCGATTTCGGGGTCGTTTTCGAGCACATCCACCAGTTTTTCTACTAATCCAGGCGTAAACTCGGTATCGTTATTTACCAGGAACAGGTACTCACCAATGGCTTCTTCTATCCCGAGGTTATTTCCTCCGGCAAATCCTAAATTCTTCTCAGACCGGATAAACTTCACCGCAGGGTATTTCTTTATCCAACCTGGTACCGAATTAGCCTTACTGCCGTTGTCAACCACAATAATTTCAATTTCGGGGTAATTATTGGTAGCCGAAATCGACTCCAGTAAGGCCTCTGTAACTGCGGGCTGGTTGAAATTGACGGTAACGATTGAAACTAACTTCATGGAATCAACTTACTTAAACACTTTCTTTTTGCAACAATGCCGGTATAGTTTTCATGATCAGCTTCAAATCATTTTGAAGGCTGTGGTTTTGAGCATAAACGTTGTCCAGCATTAACCTTTCATCTTCACTCATATCGCCTTTACCGCGTTTTTCAACCTGCCACAAGCCAGTTATACCAGCTGGGGCTGCAAAGCGTAAAATGTATTTATCTGTAGTTAACTTTTCTGCTTCATATAACGGCAAAGGTCTGTTGCCTACAATGCTCATATTGCCAATGATCACATTCCAAAGCTGAGGAAGTTCGTCGATACTGGTGTTACGTATAAAATTACCAACCCGGGTTATGCGGGGGTCGTTTTTAATTTTGATAAATGCTGAACCGGCCTTGGCTTGTTTTGAACCGATGAAGTCTTTTTCGCACCACTGAATTTTGTCTGCATACAAAGCGTACTGGCATTTTCCACTGGCTGCACATTGTCCGCACAGCATTGCTCCTGATGAAACTGATGTTTGCTGATCGGCAACTGTGGCTGCGTTGTATTGATTCAAATGTTTCAGGTCTTTCAAACGTTGATCTGCATTGACAAACATCGATCTGAATTTGTAAAACTTAAATACCTTATATCCGGTACCAACCCTAAGCGAATAATAAAATGCTGGTCCTTTTGACTCCAGCTTTATCAATAAATAAACAATCGCAAATAGTGGCGAAAGCATTATGAGTGCAAGCCCTGCAAAAAACAGGTCGAAGATCCTTTTACTCAGGCTAATGCCTTTAATTTTGGGGGCTGTTGCCTGCCTGTTGGCTGTTAATCCAGTCCAGTTGGTCAATATAAAATTTACTCTTTTGCTTACACGCAGGGTGTTTACCGGCAGTGTAAATACATCGGTAACGCCTGCATTTAAAGCCAGTTCACGCAAATTACTACTCAGGTGACTAACTACTAAAAAGTAGGGTATGTTGGTTAAGCCTCTTTTTTTAAGCGTTTCGATCAGGGCAAGGCCCGAAGGAGCCATAATGTCACTATTGCAAATTACAGCACCAACACTAAAATCACCTGCAGCCCAGGCTGAAATTAATTTCATTCCGTTTGCAAATCGAACGGTTTGCCTTCCCTTAAAGTCACACTGCAGGAAAGTTTGAGCGAGGGTATCATCAAAACCGATTAGCGCTATAATCGGTTTGTTATTTGCTATTCTGTTTTCCTGGCTCATATTACTGAATTTAATTTGCTGCTTCGCCTAAGCACCACTTTGATCCTTGCTTCCAATTCGGCAGGATTGAAGGGTTTAACAATAAAGTCTTCGGCACCTGCGTTAAGACATTTGATCCTTTTCTCCGAGCTCTCTTCGCCCGATAAAATCATAACAGGTACTGCACTGAAAAAATCACTTACTTTAAGTTGTTTGATCAGGTCCAGTCCGCCCAGTTTTGGTGTATTTAAGTCGGCAATGATCAGGTCTGGTATATTGCCGTTTTGTAGAAATGATAGCGCATCTATACCATCGGCACTAATCCGGGTTTCATAATCTGCACTAAGGTATTCCAGTAAAATTGCCTGCATGTAGGCATCATCCTCCACCACAAGGATTTTAGTGTTATTTGCGTTTGAAAAATCCATAATCGTATGTTTTAATGTTTTAATTAAGGTGAATTGTATCTAATGTTTTTGTTATTTAATTGATATTCAGTACGCGTTTCAGGCGTTTCACAATTGCTTTGCCTATACCGCCATCCATTTGGATTCGTCTGTCAGTTGTCCAGACAATAGCCCTTGGAGCAGTAACCTGGTGCATTTTGCCAAAGCCTTTACGGTTAAGTTTAAGTGCCAGATAGCCATCTTCATTGGTGCCGGCCGGGTGGTTAAAACCACCAACCTCAAGGCCCTGATCCAGCCGGAAGGCCGAGTTGAAACCATATACATTTACCGCCCTGGTTTTTTTGTAGTTGTTGTAAAAGCGGGTGATATCGGCAAATATTTCATAAAAGAAATAGGCTATGCGGCCGGTTTTACCTACGGGTATAAATGAGAAGCGACCATAGGTAATGGCTACATCTTCCTGCTCAATAAGTGGTTTTGCCATTTCCTCTATCCAGTCTTTGGGATAGATGGTATCTGCATCAGCATTTAAAATATATTTTCCCCTTGCATGCAACAAGCCAGCATTGCGTGCCGGTGTAATGCCCTGCTTAGTTTCCAGTATACAACGTACGCCACAGGCTTTTACCAGTTCGGCAGTGTTGTCTGTTGAGTTATTATTTACCACAATAATTTCTACTGTGTGTTCGGTGATATTATTAACCAGCGAGGCCAGTGTTTGTACAATGTTTTCTTCTTCATTGTAAGCTGGCATAACAATTGAAATTTCTGGGTAGCCTTTTGCCAGGTTTCTATCATATGCATCACGCACTTTTGCCAATTCGGCTGCGCAATGTGGATCGATCGTTAAGTAACTGTTGATGTAGGCCGGTATAAATAATGGTTTCATAGGATATAAGTTTATTTTTTTGTGCCAATGATAAATTTGATAGGTGACCGGTTTATTGTCACTACCAATAGCCAGGAAGCAAACATGATAAGTGCAAAAAACAGGATTTGAATCATGATCGAAAATTGAAGGTTTGAGGTTTGGTCCGCTTGCGAAATATATTTACTGATAAGCCCTGTTAGCTGGCTGATGATGATACAATGAATAAGATAGATGCCATAAACCGTTTTCCGTGGATTGAATACATTTACCCAATCAAACCTCGCCGATTTTAGCAATGACAGGAAAAACACGGCAGATAACATAGCATTTGTTAGGCGTATAGAAGCAAAAGGATCAGCAGACCCAATATTGGTTAATCTTACACCCTCTGCTGCTGCCAGCATAAAGCTCAGTATGAATGCCGGGACAATGATAAACCAGGAAAGGTTGTCTATAAATGCTTTTACCCGCGGTAAGTATGTTTTAAGCTGAATGCCCAGATACATAAATAAAGTATACCCTACAAAAGCTTTGCTGTGACTTGTAGTTATCCAGCCATAATATAAATTAACACCATAAGCTAAGGTTATCAATACCAGCGTTGCCCCCAGCCATATACTATTCAGATGTTTTCTGAACATTACCAAAATTGTTGCTGAAACTAAAGATGCTGGTACAAACCAATAGGCAGAATGGAAAATAAAAGCACTGCTAAGCCTTATTGCAATTCCTATAATATGCGTTAGGCTACTTGAAACTAATTGTGAAAATGGTACGATCTCGAAAAGTTGTATGCTTACAAACAGCACCAGAAAAAATACCCATGGTAATATTAGTGTGAACAAGCGGTGTCTCAGATAGCTCAGTACGTTGAATTGATTGATCTTGTCTTTAAGGAAATAACCGGAAATGAAGAAAAAGTTGATTGTGCCAATGCGCCCGATCTGCATAAAAAACGTACGTGTAAATAAAAATACTTCATTTTGCGATTGAACCTTATCCCAACCCAACAAACAGTGCCCCCATACAATTGAACAAACGGAAAGAAACCTTATCACATTCATCCTTTCGGCACAAATAGCATAAAGATTCGCAAAAGGTTTAGCCTGGGAAATATTAATAGGCTTTGCTGCGATCGCAATTTGTTCAACCCGCGGGTGGTTTATACTTTGGATAGCAGCTGCCGTTTTTATATTTTCTAAATTGTTCAAAACAGATGTTTTTTCGGGTGTATATATATGTTTGATCGTTTAATCTGGTTGCCTATAGGCCACAAATGTGCCGAATATTTAACTTGTTGAAAATCAAT
>CAISPD010000072.1 GCA_903887275.1 uncultured Mucilaginibacter sp. | reverse complement strand
TGCTGCTACGATGATCACATCATTGGTCAGTTCCTTTCCGGGCGCGCCATTAGCGTCTGCCTCAAATAGCCTTATCCTGAAGGGCGCTGTCGCATCACGAATGGTCGGAAGAAATTCCGGCCATTTTTATGTTTTAAAAAAGAGTCCTGGATCACCACCACATTGTACCACGATCAATGCGATGGCCAAGTCTCTCACTTCCATTGCAAATCGTCTTTTGGAAGTTTTATAGCCTTGTTTATTTCCTTTTTTGTAGATCAGTACCAGCATACTGGTTATCAATGTCATATATAGCATTACTTGCAGGCCGTTTTTATTAAGGGAAACCAGGTGGCTTACGTTGAGTTCTTGTTTGAGGAACCGAAAAAAGACCTCGATGTCCCAGCGCCTGCGGTAGGCTTGCGCAATATCTTTGGCGGATAAGTCGAAGTCATTGGTTAACAGCCAGTACTCTTTACCCTCATCAGCTTTGCTTTTTACAATAACCAGGCGAAATGGGCGATCCACCAGTATCTCTTTGTAATGTTTGTTTCCCCGTTTGTTGGCTACAGGCATACCTGTATAAAGCCGGACAATGCTATCTCTGAGCAAAATGGATTCACCCATATCCATGTCTTGTCCTTCGGCAACCAGTGATTCCATGAGTTCAAACTTCCTGTTCTCCTTTGCACGACAGATAAAGGGTACCTGGTTTTCACTGAAAGCCTTCATTGTCCGGGTAGATTGAAGCCCCCTGTCCAATACATAGATATTCTGATGTCCCGGCTCTTTTTTTACATGCGCCATCACTACTTCCGGCAATGCGTTGTCTTCGTTGCCATAGTTTGGGCTGGTGAATACATGAGCGAGACTGGGCAGTATGCCATCAAAAGCAAGGCTATATTTGACCGCTTTCTTACTGCTGCCGGAAAGAGCTATGCCTTCGGTTAACTTTCCGGCGGTTTCACTAACTATTGTACTGTCTACACGGATCAGGTTATATTGCTTTCTTTCTGTTAAATTATAAGCCCCGGAAAACTGCTCATAGATAAATTCGTATATCTGCCTGAAATAACCCGGATCAACTTTGGATAATCTTTCCGAGATAGAACTCCGGCGCACCTTTTCATCTTCATCAAGGTTAAAAAGCACCTTGAATACCGAATCGTTAAAGGTATCCTCAAGACTTCTCTGGCTAAGCCTGTCATTATCCAAAATCCCGTAGAGCAGCAAATAAAACAGCTTATTACCATGCAAAACCTTCGCGTAATGATCGATCTTGGTTGTGAGTGACAAATTTGCTATCAATGCTTCAGGAATGAAGCCCAAGAGCTGTTTTACGGTGATGCTGTGATCTTTAAAAATGGCCATATCTCATTGATTTACAGCATTTAATATACCTAAAATCAATAAGAAAAACAAATAAATAATTGATAATCAAATAGTTAAACATATAACCACAGACCGCTATAAACAAAAAAGTCGGAAGATTAATCTTCCGACCATTCGTGGTTGTTCAACGCCCTTTTTTTGTGAGATGAAATTGTTTATTTCACTTTACATGGATATATATTTTTTTTACAAAATAATAAAGCTTGGTCAGTTAGCGATAAAGTTGTGAGCATTTCTTTAGGGGTAGAAAAAAAAGTTAATAAATAAAAGCATCTATGTGTGTAATCGCATCAATTATAGATTTTTTTCTTCTAGCAAGTGTGTAAAAAGCC
>CAISPD010000071.1 GCA_903887275.1 uncultured Mucilaginibacter sp. | reverse complement strand
TTTTTTTTGAATTTTGTTTTTGACCCAAAAGAGACTTTCATTACTTAATTTGTTCTTAACGCAACAGACTTCATTCTATTTTGCTAGAAATTCGGAGCTTGGAAGAGAATAGAGATGTCGATGAATCGTTTTACAATTGATGAAGATGCAGTAAATAGGTATCGAAAATCACTCAGCAGCCACAGATTTAACAACAATCAAAAAATTTCTCGGATACAAAATATTGAGGGCTTTAATTCTGCTTGTAACTTGGTATGAGTGTAATATTTCTTAACGAATTATGAAACAAAACTAACCTGTTCAAATAAACAACAGGCGGATGCCCTTTTCCGAGACGTAATTGCCATTATCGTTGAAATTTGCCCAATACTAAACGAAGCAACGTTGTTACTCATGTTCAAAAGCTTTCTCGTCGAGGAAGATAGCTTAATGACCATAGAAATGTTTGAAGCTATTCTAAAACATCGTGCAGTATCTGCGGAATCAACTCCAGTTACCCAATCCAGGCAAGCTGCTCTCCAAACCAGGCAAAAGAATTATTGGGCAATTGCACGCAGTACAAAGCACGAAAGAATTGCATACTTTATGTCATTTTGGAAACGATCGTCAACGGATAGAACATGTTTGTATGCAACAAATGTGGAACCAACTAAACTTAATCCGCAATTCTATATTTTCAAGTCTGCATTTTCTGACTTAAAGGCTTTGCCAATTTTTGGGTTTGAGCGTATGAGCGGGTTTGAATTTATTGTCCTGTTATTCACAAATGTGATTTGGTATCTACTTATTTTTTGATATGATTACACATCTTAGATCGGATCCGGTCACTGCCGACGATTATCATGGACCTTTTCTTGACGTAATCAAAATTTGGCGCACGGGAATGAAAGACATCATTGCTAGCATGGCTAAGTTATGCAGCACAGTGGGATTTGCTTTTGACAAGAAGAAATGTGAAGAAGAAGTGATAACTTTGAAAGACTTACCAGAAAATTTGAATGTGTACTTGAATGAAAATTTCGAGAAAAGATTACATCGGTATACTAAAAAAGCAGGTTTCTGCCCAGAAACCGACTCAAATTTTTTTTGAGTAGAAACCGACTCAAATCGGAAAAAATCAGACCAGAAACCTGCACCAGAAACCTTAGCAATAAATAAAGAGTAGAAACCTACTCATAGTAAATAGAAACCTACTCATAGTAAATAGAAACCTAACAAATCGTGCAACATTGTTGCACGATTTCTTATAACCCCATAAAATCTTTCAACCACATACATAAATAAATTATTATTACTAAACTTTTAATTTATTAATCTGTTTAATTAAGCGTTCTTAAATTTTATGAAGCACCAATCACATCGCAGTATTACACAATTTCTTAAACGCATGCATCAACAACGCTAATTTTAATTGTTAAGAACAGGAATGAATACTGCAGGCGCGCGGAGTGGTCTCCGAAGTAAAATCGCAAAAAGAAATAAAGTGAGATACAACTCTAACGGCAATCGAATTGATTCTGACCCTGACTCTGACACTGGTGTAATCAATGGTCGACGCATTACAAAAGAAACACAAACTGTAAAATGTCAACTCTGCCTAAAGGATATAGTTGTGCAAGCCGGGAAAAGTTTACCTGCTGCTGTCAATGGCCATAAAGGACAATGTAGTGGGCCGCCGAAGGGTCCAGAAAATAGAGTTGACGCTAAGTCGGAGAATATTTCTGGTGCAAGACGGTTATATTCCCATGTATCGCAAGGAGAAGATCTAAGTTTTTGGCATGGTGGTGGCGACAGAGAAGATGGTGCCGAAGGAGATGACGAAGCGTCATTAGGTATATTATTTGATTCTTACGTAGATCATATCCTTGTTAATCTTTTAACGCAATGCAGGCAACGGCGATGACTCTGACGGTGGAGATTCAGATAATGACGGTATTAAAATGAATCTTTATACTGAAGTACCAGGAGTTTTAAGAAGTAGTGCTAGTATTCGACAAGACGATGACGCCGACACATGGGAAGATATGCAGAGCCAGGAAGAGGACGGGGAAGAAATGCAGCGCGAGCAAGTAGGCGACAGAAGAGAAGATATGCAGAGCGGAGATGAACAAGAAATCCCAATTATACCTACTTGCAAAAGTGTGATTGAATACCAACAGCGTGTATTAGATTATTTTAATAAGGACTTGTACAAGGACGGAAAAGGACCTTTGACATTCAATAATCGCAAAAAGTCGAGAGGGGGAGGGGAGATACTGGCCGAAGACGTGATTGATTTAAACCTCATGAGACATGTCAATGTTTTATCGGCCAAACAGGCAGACGGCGTTTTAAAAACCTTTGAGAGTATAATAAATCGACACAACGCGCATGTTCCACTTCCTTCCAGCTTCCGAGAAATTGACAGGAGAGTGTTTGAAGATATGAAACAAGTTCGTCAAATAAAGGAATTCAAATATAGTTATCCTGTTACTTTTTTTGGCGCCGAGTTAAAAGATCTACGTGGTAAACCTCTAAAACTTGCGGCGGTCGGTGTCTGTTTTGATGTTCTAGAAACTATTGGCCATCATCTCCTAAACCTAAAAGATAACGAAAACTTCATCAGAGAACCTGATATTCAAAGGCATAATGGCGTCCGTATTTATGAAGATTACACTACTGGCAAACATTTTCAGCTGGTTACATTGGCTTTGCGAAAGCGTACACAAAACAAAGACGCAATAGTACTTGCAATTGGATTTACGTTAGACGCGGCTAAATTGGGGAAAAGTACTGGTAGCATGTGTCCGCTTTTGGTATATATACCAAATCTTGTCAACGATGACTACTACGCAATGCTTTTTATAGGCTATGTCCCAATAAAGTTCAGCTATTCAAAAAAGGTTTTAATAAAATTGATGCAGGACCAGGGATGCAAGTCAGTTTCCCGATGCGAGGAGATTCTTCAAATGATTATGCGCAAAATTAAGCTCAATTTTATATATGATGCATTGCAGCAAATCATCCCTCTTGGCAATACAGGCATGGACATTATGTTAAGGGATGAGAAAGGGGCAAAGGAAATCCTATTGGTACATCCTAAACTTAGTTTAATTACGGGTGATAACGAAGAGTTGCACAAACTAGCGGGCCAATCCATCAAGGCCAAAAGCAGCAAGAACGGGAGAAACAAGAAAATATGTCGAATATGCACCTCAGGGGATTGCATACGGGATCTGGATTGGGGAGATCAGGATCCAGTCATCAGATCAGACCATAAAATGGAAACCCTGGGGAAATTAGGGGAAGAATTGATGTATACAACGTTCGCGGGGGGTTATATTTTGACGGCTGAAGATAAATTGATATTAAAAGCTTTGGTTGAGTGGAACGTAAAACCTGGTTTCAATCCTCTGTACCAATTCTTCTATGGGCAAGTTAGCGATAAAGTTTT
>CAISPD010000070.1 GCA_903887275.1 uncultured Mucilaginibacter sp. | reverse complement strand
GTGCTCGTCATTAGATTTAATTTCGAATAAGTGATTAGAAGTATTAGATAGATATTTCTTGACAGACGGGTATTCTATTTTACTCTCATCAGTCATCAAACTTATTTGAACACCTTCCAGTTCACTAATAATCTGCATAAAAGTTGTAGAGAAAAAGATGATATCGATGTTAGTGTAGTTTTTTTCATCTTTTTGAGATCTTAACAATAACTGGCCGTGACTTACAACAATATCAGACAATTTAAAATATCTTTGTGATGCAA
This sequence comes from uncultured Mucilaginibacter sp., assembly GCA_903887275.1. GTDB lineage: Bacteria > Bacteroidota > Bacteroidia > Sphingobacteriales > Sphingobacteriaceae > Mucilaginibacter. Next base: position 23,254 of record CAISPD010000070.1, on the reverse strand, counting down.
AAATTTCTTTTCTCATAATTATATTATTTAAACGGACTTTCTACTATTTTCCCGGCCCTATAAAATATTGTTCGCGATAGAGCATTTGAGTTATTATAAATTTGAGAAAGTTCCCAACTAGTAACTCTAGTCCCCGAAACGCTAAGACCTCTCGATCCCTCTGCAACCGCCGACCAAGCATTAGGTATACCATCAAAATTAAAATTAATGATTTTTTGGGATTGATATCAGACATGTCTTGTAAAGAACGGCAACTCATCAACACCTAGATGCAGAAAAGTAAAATCGTCAGGTTCTTTTTCATTTTTTATTGATTTACGTCAAAAACTGCATTGTAATTCGTAGTGTCTGTATCGCTAAAAACCAATCTGCGATTTGGCTTATCTTTTAATTCGAATTCGCCGTTAACGGCAAATTTTATTTCAGCGAATTTATATCCGGTAATTACAGTAGAAGTTAGGGTATATAACGAGTCTTTAACTACAGTTTGAAGCGGAAAGTCTTTGTCCCAGCTTAGCGGATCACCATTGCCTCGTATACCGACGGTTTTGATGCCTTTAATATGATGTACCGTTAATTTTATCACAATCGTTTTTTTATAAGCCTTTTGAACGCAGCTGCTAAACAAGCAAACCAATGATATTACCAGGAGGGTTTGATATTTTTTCATGATTTTATTTTTTTAGAAATGAAATGATCTAATCCAAAACGGCCACTGCCTAATACCATCATAAAAAGACTTACCCAGGCAAAACCGAGTGCGGGTAAAGTATTCCAGGTTCCGTTGCTCCATTGCTGCAAAAACACAGCTACCATCATTGTGCAAAAGATCAGGAAAGAGAAAATTCTTGTTTGAAAACCAAGTAGTAAAAAAATACCTCCCACTGCTTCGCTAAAGGCACCCATCCAGGCAAAAAATACCGGGAACAGCTTAAAAATGCCACCGTAGGTCGCCACATCATGCGGAAACCAAAAGGCTACTTCAAAAAAGCCCAGATTATTTTCGACTGGGCTCCAGGGTAATCCAAATTTTGCAGCACCGAAATTTGCTGTTAACAGGAAGCCGCAAATAACTCTCGGAATAAACAGAATAGCATCCTGCCACCAATGAGGCAATAAAACAGGCTGGGTTAGCCCTCGAAAAAATTGGATAAGTTTTAACTTTAATGTCATAGTATCGTATTGAATATAAGTTTATGAAGGATAATGAAACTACTTAATCGACCCTGGTGAAACCCGATCAACAAAATCATTTCAACAAAGATTAGGGTAATGAATGCAACAGTCGTCGCAAATGATGATTTGAGACCACAAAAAGTAATTGAAGGAAATTAAGATGAATCAGTTGTATATTTTGGTAATACCTACACTGATCAATCAGCGCTTAGCGCCTGGCAAAACCAATGCCCGATATATCCCGCTTTAAGGTTATTTTGCAACCAGTTATTGATAAAACTGATCAGGGCTTTATCATTTTGTACCCATATCGCTTTATGGTAACAGGCAATTGTTCCGCTAAAACTTCGGCATATTTGAGGGTATTGTCGAGCTTTTAAATCTGCTTCGGTATCATCGGTGAGCATCACATCGGCACGTCCGGCAATGATCTCGCTGAACACACCTGTATTATTGGGGTAAACAATTAAGGTTGCCAGGGGAAACTGAGCGCGTGCCACCGATTCGTTGGTCCCTCCTTTGTTAACGATCAACCTTATACCCGGCTTATTTATAGTAGCCGGACTAAGGAAACGTAAGCTATCCTGACGTAAACAAATAAAAGTTTTACCCCCGGTATGGTAGGGAATTGAAAATGGCGCAATCGCCAGCCTTTCAGGAGTAATGCTGATGCCGCCAACTGCCAGATCAAATTTGTGGTCCTTCATATCGCGCATAAGGTTTGGCCAGCTGGTTTTTACAAAAATTAAATGAACGTGCAGGGCTTCGCTAAGTGCCCTTACCATGTAAATGTCCGATCCGGATAATGAATCGCCTTTGGCCAATGCAAATGGCGCATAGTCGCCGGGAACACCAACGCGCAAAACTGGTGGCCATTTAAACACCGAATCTGGACCCTGGCTTTGGACAAAATACGGAACCAGCGCCAACAGTGTGATCAGCAATAAGCGGGCATAAGTAGGCATGAAAGACTTTGTTGTCATCTATTTTAACAGAAATAAAAACTTGTAACGATTACCTGCATCATCAGCCAAATTAGCCGGTATTTTCTTGTAAAATTACTATCAAAATTAGCGGGGGCGCTCAGGCTATGTTCATTACCTTACAGGTGGACTAAAAGCCTGTAGGCTTGCGGTAGCGAGTGCCATGAAGTTCCTGTCTATCTAAAAGAAATCCCGCAAATCGTGTTCAAACCAAAAATAAATCTTCAAATCCTTGAAATCCTAAAATTGTGTCTTTATATCCGCTGCCGCAAGCCTCCCGGCTTGTGGCATTTAGACAGGTAACCGCCATGCATCCGTCCAATTTGTTATCCAAAGCCGGTTGTGTATTTTTTACTTATAAGCTATTGGCAGGCATAGTTCATTGCCATGCATGCGGGCGACAAGCCTGTAGGCTTGCGGTAGCGTGTGATAGGATTGAAAACACGAACTAATTTTTTGAATTTTTAGCTGGCATGGTTCGCAGCTAATTTCTTTTGTGTTTTTGATTTGATATGGGCAAAATCATCCTGTTTAGTGAAATATTCAAGCCCCAGTATCAATAAGGTAGAACTTAGAAAATTTACCTTTTGCATTATTGGCAATAAACTCCAATCACTTATACCCCATAAGTACACCGTATAATAAAAAACTAAAAGGCTTATTATGCAAAAGAATTTAAATAGATGAAGTTTGGTTTTCATGATCATAACAGTGATAACAATTAAACATGCCCAAAACAAAGAAGTTGAAATGATTAACATGATATCATGTAAAGAAGTTATCGTTAAAAACGTAAAAAAAATATTAGCTAAGCCCCCATATTTTAAAATAACGGCAGCATTTTTATCAGCTATTTTTTTCGACATGTTCATGAAAAATATAGCATAGCTACAAGGAAGCAACAACATCCCTGCGTATGCCCAAAATCTGGAAGTATTTTCGGCGCCATTCAAAGCTCTGGCTCCAAAAAGATTGCTCATGAAGTTTTTTGCCCAATCGAAGCCGGTAGTATATTCATCGAACATGGTGCCACCGGGGTAAACTGAAATGGCTACCATTATCAAAATAATGGATATTGTTATCCCTATTAAGACTGAATATTTTTTAACCATTTGCCTCATAAACGGGTATTTAGCTCTCTATTGGACTAAATAGCCTGCTTGATGTTACTATTGCTTTCAGGCCTATTGTCCTAAAATAAATTTAGGAGTAAATATCCAATTCTACGGAAATCTGGTTAATAAAAAAGCACTGCTGCCGCAGGCCTCCCGGCTTGTGGCATTTAGGCAGGTAGTCGCCATGCATCCGTCCAATTTGTTATCCAAAGCCGGTTGTGTGTATTTTACCTATAAGCTATTGGCAGGCATAGTTTATTACCATGCATGCTAGCCACAAGCCGGGAGGCTTGCGGTAGCGTTGGAGAATTTCTGCCTACCAACCCATTCCTGACTATCTAAAAGAAATCCAATAATCGTGTTCAAACAATCCAGCAAATCCTATAATCGTGTCCTTTATTCCACCCTATACCGGTACACCACCCTTCCTAAATTGCCATCGCTATCAATTCCTTCAACCACAATACGGTAAATGCCTTTACCATCAGCATTAAAATAGTCGATTGAGGCTTTGCCATCTTTATCTGTAATGATATTAGGGTTCCAGTAAATGGTGCTGCGTAGGTCGGGTATGGCTGCATTGTTCTGCGGACCATCATACCGTGGTGAATAAAACTCTTTCGTTTTATAATACCCATTAAATATGTATTTGATAGTGCCGGGCAGTGCGGGAACACTCAGGAAATAATCCCTGTCGCCACTATGTTTGGTGGTAATTAAAATGACCCCGCCAATATCATACCCATAAACCATCAGGTAGGCCGGGCTTTCCAGCACTTCTATACTATGAATAATTTTAGGATCGATATCCTCTAAACTAACATCCTCGGGAGCACCATCGAAATATACAACCATCTTTGCGGGCGCATGCATACCATGCACCCGGTTGTTATAAGCCACCTCATCCTTACCGACGGTTCCCGCTCTTCGCCAGGTGACACCCCGCATCAGACCCTTTAAACAGTCGACGAGATTAGCGCATCCGGCTAAGTCTTTAGACATGATCACCTGGTCAGCATTTCCCGCACCGTTCATATTAGCCGAATTCTCAAGGTCGGGCGGCTCCCGTTTTACCACCCTGCGGGCCTTGATCACCACTTCGTGTAACTGGCGTTTTCGTTTCAAAAATTCAGTATTTTGTTTTTGAAAGGCCGAAGTATCTGTTGCTGCCGCAGGCGGGAGCAAGTGCAATTCAACTGCCGGATCCCGCCCGGCTTGTGACTTTTTGACGATACCGGGATAAACCGGCTGACTTACCGCGAGTACCAGGCTATTGCTTTTATTGCTCTTTTTGGCGCTCAAAACCAGCTTTGCCGAATCGGGTAGTTCAACATCAGTAAATTTAAAGTTGCCATTGGCATCCGCTACGGTATCCGCCAAAAGCTTATCGTGCATGGCTACCAAAGTTACTTTTCCGTTGGGTACCGGTTTGCCCGAAAAAGTTTTGATGGTTCCCGAAAGTGCCAGGGCTTCTTCCGGCTGATAGTTGATAACAGGCATCGAATCGTTCAAAATCGGCTTCCAGTCATATCGGCGGTAACCCTGGGTCAGCATCAGTATATCAAGGTCAGCTTTAGTTTCAGCTGATCGATCAATAAAATAATAATTGGGCTGTTCGATATAACCTTTCAGGTCCGAAGTCAGCAACAACCTATTCAATATCGTTCCTTCGTTTGCCTCCGCATTATTAACAATACTTTCATTGATCACGGCTACAGAAAAAGTACCAGTAACGCCCGGTTGATTTTCGTTACCGGCTACCAGGTCTACCTTAACTTGCCCGCGTACTGTCGAAATGGGCCTGGTGGCGACATTGAGTTTAAGCGAATCATTATTTTGTATAAAAATTATCCGCTCATTCAGTGGTTCGCCCTGCTCCGAAAACAGCGTAAACTGCGCAATACCGGATGGAAATCGCTTTTTATCAACTGATGCTGTAAATACTTTATCCTCAAGTTTACCGGCTGCGGCATAATAGACTTTGCCTGAAATCTGGGCTGTAATATAGAAAATGTGATGCTGCTGCTCGTTGAATAGCGTTTCATTTGCTGCAACTTTAATAAAGATACTATCCGCATCGGCGTTGTTGATGCTCAGGGTATAGCCTTTAAATTTAGCTGCAGGCAGTGGGACGATATAACTGCTTTCGGCTGTGGTTATTTTCGCCCTGTAAGATTTACCAATCCGGGGCACAAAGGCAAATGCCCCCATACCCAGATGCCTTGTTTCAAAATCAACGATTACATTGCCTTCATTGTCTTCAATTTCGCCTTTGATGTTTTGCCCCAGCCCATTTGCGTTTACTGCTTTGATCGCAACTTTAGACCGCAGATCATTTACCAGCCAGCCGCCTTCGGGGAAAAACTGAACATCAGGATTGGAAGCAACTTTTCTTACAGGCGGAACATTTTCATAACCACCAATTCGTACCTCCTGGTTATAAAAGTAAGCAGCATCTTCATTGCGCATCCAGTTAGTATAGGCGCGAATATGGTAATTTCCAGGTCTGGCTTTATCGGGCAGGGGTAGTCCTCCCCAGGCAACACCTGCAGTAAGGTGCAATATATGCCGAACCATAACGGTATCAGCCGGACCAATTAACTCCACATACAGCACCCCGCTAAGTGCCGAGAGCTGATGACTGGGTCCGATAACGGTATAAGCTTTGTACCAGATGGTATCGCCAAGGTCGTAATTGCTTTTATCAAGGTGGAGGTAAACTTTTTCAATCGGCCGATCTGATGCATGCTTTTCGAGAGAAGCGCTGGCGTGTTTAATAAAACCGGTATCGCTTTGTGCAGAAGCGAACGAACAACAGAACATGAAGGAAATCGCTGTTATTAGTCCGCTAAAAATATGACGAATCATGCTGATAGGTTTACGTTTGCTTTAACCATTAAAAGCTTCTGTCTAAAAATAAGAGGATTTCAGCAAATAAAACCTACAAAAAAGGGCTATTCAGTTGAAAGGTATGTAAAAATCAGGATAGATAAACCCGATCAACGTGCTCCGAAAGGCATAACGGCAATTTTTACGATTTACCGTAACCTACATGCGCCATGCGTTCACCCATTTCTTTATAGGCTATATTGGGTTCAGGCGCCCAGGTACCCAGGCCATCAACATAACGGTTAAACATGCAGAATGCTGCCGCGATGAGTACGGTATCGTGTATTTCCTGGTCGGTCGCACCGGCTCCGCGCGCGCGGGCCACATCTTCCGGGCTTACATCCTTCCCGCTCCGCTGGACCTGGTGCGCAACATGCAATAATGCCCTTAACTTTTCTGATACATGCGTATTGGGCAATCCATTTTTGATCTCGTCAATCAGGCCAAGATCGCATTGCAAATGCGCTACGGCTGCGGCAGCATGCGAGGTATGGCAAAAATGACAACCATTCCACCAGGAAACCGATGCTGCAATGATCTCGCGTTCTCCGCTCGTTAATGATGACGGTCCTCTTAACAGGGTTTCGGCCAGTAAAAGTAAAGGCCTGGCCGTTTCAGGGCGAAAATTTAACAAACCCACAATGCCGGGTAATTCCTCATTCAATAATTTGATATGTGCCATTTTGGTTGATCTTTTTTTAATGTTATTGCTGATATCGTTTTAGGGTAATGACTGGAAGGCTATTAACATCCAGAACATTCATTTTAAACCTATATCCCCCTATTTAAATACACTCGATTGATAACCGTCCTGCGCTCGTTGCGGCGCGCGCTCTACATATACTTTGCGGTCGGTAGGTGCCCAGGTTGCCAAGCCATCCACATATCGGTTAAACATACAAAATGCCGCTGCTATCAAAACGGTATCATGTATCTCTATATCGGTTGCTCCGCTTTCGCGCGCCTGTTCAATTTGTTCTGCTGTAACATTTTTGCCTCCTTTTTGCACGCTGGCTGCTATAGCGAGCAGAGCCTTCATTTTTTCATCCAGTTCTGCCGTTTTAAAATCATGCTTTATCTGGTCTATCTGTTCAATATCACAACCAAGGTAGTGCCCGGCAATAGCACCATGCACATTCTGGCAGAAAAAGCAATCGTTCAGGTAGGATACATAAGTAGCAATCAGCTCACGCTGGCCGCGGCTCAGCGTATTGTTATCATCGCGCAGCAGCGTTTCGGCCAGGAAATTCAATGGAGCCTCAGTTTCGGGGCGGTAAGCCATTAAACCACGTATGCCGGGCAGATCGTTATTGAGTGTGATATGTGCCATATAAATTTAGTCTAATTGGTTTGGTTATGTGTATCTGGTTGTATGTTTTTGATGAGCAAAACAGCCAGCAGTCCAACTACAAACACCAGTGAAAATATAAACAGTGCATTGCTGTACCCACCTAAAGCTGAAACCAAAACACCCACCGATAACACGGCAATACCTGTAAAGATCCTGAAAATGTTAAAGCAGAAGCCCGTAGCGGAGGCACGTATGGCTGTAGGAAACAGCAATGGAATGTACAGCGAAAGTATTCCCTGACTTGCCCCAAAGAAAAGTGCCAGTACTGCAATTTCGGCATAAATAATCCCCGAAAAAGAAGTGTTTGTTTTGAACAAGATAAAAGACACCAGGGCACAAACGGCAAAACTAAGGATAAGCGATCTCCGCAGACCAATAAGGTTCACCAGCCAGCCGGATAAAAACCCGCCTGTCAATCCGCCCATACCGAGGCACATCATGCTCAAGCCACCCTCTTTGTGAGCGTCGGTGCTGAGTAGACTTTGTATCCAGGTTGGCATCCACGAGAATATCGCCCAAAGCCCTATCAGCATCGTTCCAAAAATAAGTGAACCGGTAGCTAGTGCCTTCAAATTTCCGGGGTGAAGTAAGTGATTGGATGCTTTTTCAAGCCTGGCTTTGTCTGTATGTTCGCTCAGCCACAATTCCGACTCGCTGATCAGCCAAAAGCCTGCTGCAGCGATCAGTAAAGGAACAAAGCCAACCATAAATGCCTGTCGCCACGAGCTAACAAAAAAATTGATCACACCTGCAGAAAAAATACCCACGGGGATAGAAATGGACAGAATGCCTGTAAAAACTGCTCTGGTTTTTTCAGGCCAAACTTCACTTATCAAGGTAAAAGAGATCACTAATAATCCGCCCATACCAAACCCACTCATAAAACGGCATAGTACAATACCCCACCAGTTTGGCATTAGTCCGGTAAGGATGGTAAACAGCGCATAACCAGCTATTGACAACAAGAGCGAGGATTTTCTGCCCGCCCAATCGCCTACCAGGCCCCAAAGGAAACCACCTGCAGCCCAGCCAAAAATAAACATGGAATTGATGAAGCCACTGATATCGTTGAGTTCCGTCTCGCTTTTACTACCCTGCAGTTCTTTTACCACCACAGGCAGGTAAACCGACATCAACGTTGATATAATTCCGCCAAACATATTACCTGCAAAACAGATAATAAATAATAACACCAGGTTAGTGGAAGCTGCTTTATTGTTCACAGCATCTATTACTTTCGCATCTTTCATTGGTAAGTTCCTATTTCTTTAAGTGATCATACCCCTGCGGCAAACGCGAATAGCCATGATTTACCAGGCGATCGGCCAATACGTCGAAATAGGCGTCGTTATCGGGCATTGTGGTGGCCATACCATCAACATAACGGTTGTATAGGCTGAATAAAGCAGCTATCAAAACGGTATCGTGCAGCTCCGCATCTGTAGTACCGGCAGCTTTAGCACGGTCAACCATTTGCGGCGTAACTTCTTTGCCGTTCCTGCCTACAGCGGCCGCAATTTGCAGTAGTGCCTTTACTTTTTCGGAAACCTGCGCCGTTTCAATATCATCCCTGATCTGTTGAGTGGTTGTTCTATCGCCAAGCAGCAGATCGGCGGCAGCAGCATGTGCTGTGGTACAAAAGCGACATTGGTTGCCATGCGAAACGACGGTAGCTATCAACTCGCGATCACCCTCGGTGAGGGTTGATTCCCCGCGCATCAAAATTTGTGTCAGGTCCCTTATCGGCTGACCAGTGTCTTTACGGTACTCCAGCAAACCGGTAATACCGGGAAGATGAGATTCTAATTGGATATGTGGCATTTTTTTCGGTTTATCGGTTTAATAATTTTTCTTCGGCCAGCATCACGGCCCATTTATTGACTTATGAATTTAGTTTTTTATCCCCAACTCATTATATTTTTGTTCCAGAAACTTGTATCCAGCCGACTTATATTCGGGTGTTGAAACAGTAAAGTGATCACCGGGATAATATTCAAATACAAAACCCGCGTCAATTTTCTTTGCTTCATCATCAAATAAATGTACCGCATAGTTCAATAAAAAGTTGTCCTGATTGTAAATATAGCCTCCCTTGAATATGCATATTTACGTCTATCCCTAAAAAAATATACAGATATAACCCACAGCTAAAATTTTACATAGAGCCTTATTATAAATGATTAAATTGCCGAAAAATTGTAAATATCTCAATTGAATGATCGTCAGTACAAGATCCAATCCGTATAAAATTGTGCTTTTGGGCTCATTTTCGCATAAAATGGCCATTTTAATTGCAATTCCACTTTTGCTTTTTATAAGCTCTTGCAACAATAAAAAACCGCAAAATAGTGATGCTTTTGCACAAAAACCCGAAACTTATCAAACCGTAGTCCTGCAAACAAGGTCGGTTACCGTGAATACCGACTATCCAGCCAGCATCCAGGGTCTTCAAAATATCGAGATAAGGCCTAAAGTGGATGGTTTTATCGAAAAAATTTATGTTGATGAGGGTTCGATCGTTAAAAAGGGCCAATTATTGTTCAAGATTAATGCTCCACAATATGAACAGGATGTACGTACTGCCGAAGCTGGTATCAAAACTGCCGAAGCCGAGATCAGCACAGCCCGGTTACAGGTTGAAAAAGTGAAGCCCCTGGTTGAGAAAGAAATTATAAGTCATTATGAATTAGATGCGGCGCAAAACACGCTGCAATCAAAAGAAGCCGCATTGGCGCAAGCCAAAGCCGCGCTTCAAAATGCCCGCGTAAACCTGGGTTATACCACAATTACCAGTCCGGTTGATGGCGTTATTGGCTCGTTACCCTATAAACTGGGCAGCCTGGTCAGCAGCGCAACGGCCGAACCACTAACCACAGTTTATAACACCGCTACGGTTTACGTTTATTTCGCTATGAATGAAAAACAGCTGCTTGATTTTAGTCGCGATACTACCCATACCAGTCTGAAAGCAAAAATAGCCAATATGCCCAAAGTAAGTTTATTGCTGGCCGATGGCAGCTTATATCCCGAAACAGGCAGGTTGGAAACTATTAATGGCCTTATCAACACTTCAACCGGTTCGGCAAATTTGCGGGCGGGCTTTGCTAATCCACGAGGTTTGCTAAGGAGCGGCAGCAGTGCAACGGTACGTGTGCCGCTGGTATTAAAAGATGTACTGGTTATTCCGCAAACAGCAGCATACCAGTTACAGGATAAACGGTTTGTATACCTGGTAGACGAAAAAAATCAGGTCAAAAACATTGAAATATCTACTTTAGAAAATACACCTGGCCAGTATTATATTGTTTCCGGCGGTTTAAAAGCCGGTGAACGCATCATTGTAGAAAGTGCTTCGAGCCTGGCAGATGGCACCAGCATCAAGCCTCTGGATGCCAGCCCCGAATCAGTTTACAAAAACCTGAAATAACGGCGTATTATGTTAAAAAAATTCATAAATCGCCCGGTGCTTTCTACGGTAATATCGGTACTTCTGGTCATTTTAGGTGTTATCGGACTTGAATCGCTACCGATATCACAGTTCCCAGACATTGCGCCACCAACAGTAAACGTTTCGGCAAATTACAACGGGGCCAATGCCGATGTAGTGCTCAAGAGCGTGATCATTCCCCTTGAAGAGCAGATCAATGGTGTGGAGAACATGACCTATATGACCTCTTCTGCCGGTAATGATGGTTCGGCTTCGATCAATGTTTACTTTAAAGTAGGCACCGACCCCGACCTGGCAGCGGTAAACGTTCAAAACAGGGTGGCACGGGCTACTAGTCTGCTACCGCAAGTAGTTACGCAATCGGGTGTTACGGTTGCCAAGAGCCAGAATTCAAACCTGCTGGTGTTCGCGCTCTACAGCGAAAATAAAGCCTACGATGCTACTTTTTTGCACAATTATGCAAAGATCAATGTAGTACCTGCCATACAACGGGTTAACGGCGTAGGTAGTTTACGGATATTCAGTGAGAAGGATTATTCGATGCGAATCTGGCTGAAGCCCGATGCCATGTCGCATTACGGATTGGTTCCTAATGATATCACCAATGCCCTGAATGAACAGAACATAGAAGCTGCCCCCGGCAAATTCGGAGAAAATAGCGGCGAATCTTATGAGTATGTCATCAAATATACCGGTAGGCTAAAAACGGCAGCTGAGTTTGGAAATATCATTCTAAAATCTGACGGCAAAGGGCAGATATTGCGTTTGAGCGATGTGGCAAGGGTTGAAATGGCAGCGCTGGATATTTCGGTAACGCAAAAAAATAATGGCTTGCCATCGGTAGGGATAGCTGTAGCTCAGGCTCCGGGTTCAAATGCCCGGGATGTGATCAACGAAACTAAAGAGATCCTGAAAACAGCAGCACTTTCGTTTCCAAAGGGAGTTAAGATCAATTATTTTGTTGATGCCAACCAATACCTCGATGCTTCGATCGAAAAAGTGATCAGCACACTGCTCGAAGCCTTTGTGCTGGTATTTATCGTTGTATTTGTATTTCTGCAGGACCTGCGTTCAACCCTGATCCCTGCAATCTCTGTACCGGTTGCTATACTCGGCACTTTCTTCTTTCTGAAACTATTTGGTTTTACAATCAATCTACTTACCCTTTTTGCACTGGTTCTGGCCATCGGCATCGTAGTGGATGACGCTATAGTGGTAGTAGAAGCCATCCATGCAAAGCTGGATAAAGGCTATAAATCGGCCCGAAAAGCGTCCATCGATGCAATGAGCGAAATTGCCGGAGCCATCATTTCCATTACGCTGGTAATGGCTGCAGTATTTTTGCCGGTCACCTTTATTACCGGCTCAACCGGTGTATTTTACAAGCAATTTGGTATCACCCTGGCAGTAGCTATCATTCTGTCGGCTGTAAATGCATTAACGCTTAGCCCGGCATTATCGGCCATATTCCTGCGGCCGCATAGCGAAGAGGAAAAAAAGAAACGCTTTTTCAATTGGTTTTATGAACGATTCGATCGGGCCTTTGATAGCCTTATCACAAAATACAAATCGGCGATCGGTTATTTAGCCCGGAAAAAATGGATCGTATTGGCGAGTATTACGGTTTTTGCTGCCATACTGGTAATCCTGATCAAAACTACTGCATCAAGTTTTGTACCCAGCGAAGATCAGGGCGTTATTATTACCAGCGTTAGTTTACCACCGGCCTCCAGCCTGGACCGTACCCTGGCAGTTACCGGTAAGATCGACAGTATTGCCAAAACCATCAAGGAAGTAAAAGTTGTGTTTCAGGTTGCAGGCTTTAATTTTCTGGCGGGCTCGGGCAGTTCCTATGCCATGGTATTTATTCGCCTGAAGCCCTGGAGCGAACGTGGGAACGTAACGGTAGAAAATGTTGTCAAACAACTCTATGGTAAGATCGGAGTAATCCACGCTGCCAAAATATTTTTCTTTTCGCCACCTACTGTACAGGGATTTAGTGCAGGTAGTGGTTTCGACTTTCAGCTGCAGGACAAAGGCGGCCATACCTCGGCCGAAATATATAAAGTGACCAACGATTTCCTGGCGGCATTAAATAAACGCAAGGAGATACAAAATACCAATACCTCGTTCAACCCTAACTTTCCGCAATATCAGGTTGAAGTTAATGTTGCCAAGGTTAAAGAGGCCGGCATAACCGTAAATTCTGTATTGGATGCTTTACAGGGTTATTATGGCGGCATTTATGCCTCTAACTTTAACCAGTTTGGTAAACAGTTCAGGGTAATGGTTCAGGCCGACTTCCCTTACCGCGCAAATCCATCCGGGTTAAACAAAATATTTGTGCGTAGCGCTAATGGCACAATGGCACCAATAACTGAATTTATTAAGCTTACCAAAGTATTTGGTCCGGAAACCATTTCAAGGTTTAACCTGTTTACTGCGGTAGCCATAACAGGTCAGCCTAACCCCGGCTACAGTACAGGCGACGCTATCAAAGCCATAAAGGAGGTTGCCGCACAAAAGCTGCCTGTAGGATATGGCTATGATTTTTCGGGCCTGACGCGTGAGGAGATCTCGTCAGGAACACAATCTTTATACATTTTCATCTTGTGCCTGTTGTTTGTTTACTTTTTGCTGAGTGCACAGTATGAAAGCTATGTTTTACCATTCGCAGTATTATTAACACTGCCGATCGGCTTGTCGGGTACCTATATTTTTGCAAACCTAAGCGGTATCGGTAGTAATATTTATGTTCAGATATCGCTGATCATGCTCATCGGACTATTATCTAAAAATGCAATCCTGATCGTAGAGTTTGCCCTCGACCGCAGGCGGGCAGGCATGGAAATCGTACAAGCGGCAATTGAAGGTGCCGAAGCTCGTTTACGCCCTATATTAATGACTTCATTTGCATTCATTTTTGGTATCATGCCATTGATGTTTGCAACCGGTGCGGGTGCTTTTGGTAACCGCTCAATTGGTACGGGTGCTGTAGGTGGTATGTTTATCGGGACCATATTTGGTATTTTCGCTATACCAGTACTTTTTATCATTTTCCAGGTTTTGCAGGAGAAAATAACCGGACCGGCGCATCTGAAAAAATATGAGGCTGAAGAAGAAAATACCGAAGCATAAATACAGATCTATGAGCAAAAGCACTAAAATCTATTACTTATTATTCCTGCTAGCCGGATCAAGTTTTCTTTCCTGCCGTATCAACAGGCCATACCAACAGCCCGAAAATATTACCGGTACATTGTACCGAGATCAAACCTCTGGCGACACCACAAGTATAGCCACGCTGCCCTGGCAAAAACTATTTGCCGACTCGGCATTAAAAGCGCTTATTAACGAAGGTTTGGCAAATAATCGCAATTTAAAAACTGCGATCTTAAAAATTGAGGAGGCAGAGGCCGCATTGGGACAGGCAAAGGGCGCGTTGTTACCCGGTATCAGCGCCAACGCAAGCGTAAGCCCATCCAAACAATCGGCTGCGGCTTTGAGTTTGCCAGCTGGCAGTAATACTACAAGCACGCTTTACCAATTGGGGCTAAGCGCATCATGGGAAGTTGATATATGGGGTAAACTAAGCAGCTCTAAACGAGGTGCTTTAGCCAATTTATTGCAAACCGATGCCGCTAAAAGAGCAATACAAACCCAGTTAATAGCCGATATAGCCAATAATTATTATGCATTGCTGGCTCTTGACAAAGCCCTTGATATTACGACCAAAACACTTCAAAACCGCATCAAAGATGTTGAGACCATGAAGGTAATGAAAGAGGCCGCGGTTGTAAACGGAGCGGCGGTAGTGCAAAGTGAAGCTAACCGATATGCCGCCGAAGTGGCTATACCGGATATAAAGCGTAACATACGCGAAACCGAAAATGCTATCGACCTTTTAGTAGGCCGTGCCCCGGGTGCCGTTACCCGGACCAGGTTTGATGATCAGAAACCCCTGAATGAACTGCAAACGGGATTATCATCGCAACTGCTGAAAAACCGGCCCGATGTACAGCAGGCCGAATACGCCTTCAGAGGAGCTTTTGAAAACACCAATGTAGCGAAGGCGTATTTTTACCCCTCGTTTACCATAACTGCATCGGGTGGTTTTTCGAACCTGACTTTAAAAGACTTTTTCATCAACTCAATATTCTATAACATAGCCGCCGGATTAACACAGCCCATCTTTAACCAGGGTATCAATAAAGCCCGTTTAAAGACCGCCCTTGCACAGCAACAGGAAGCCATGTATCAATTCCAGCAAACGGTATTAACAGCAGGATCCGAAGTTTCTAATGCCCTGGATGCTTATCAAACCGCAAAAGATAAGGATGATGCCCGCAGCAAACAGATAGCAGCCCTTGAAAAGGCCGTTGATTATACCCAGCAATTATTGCGTTACAGTTCGGCCACCAACTATACGGATGTGCTAACCTCTGAACAAAGTTTGCTTGCAGCGCAATTGAGCAGCGTAAGCGACAAATTGCAACAGTTACAAGCCACGGTTAATTTGTATAGAGCTTTAGGTGGCGGATGGAGGTAATGAGCCAATATTTAAAATATTAACTTCAAAACATCTAAATACCACCTGATCATCTGTATTTGATTGGTGTCGCCGAAATCGTTACAACCCATGGTTGTGCCTTCCATGGTTAATAACTAGTCGGTCCGGGGACTTGTATGTTAAATATAAATGTTTATATCTTTATATTTTAGCCTCTGAATGGGGCATTGCAACCAAAATTATACTGTTTAGTTAAACCAATTTTAACGATGAGGATGCTTAATTCATGCCATGACAATGAATTAGTTACCCTTCTGCAACAAGGCGACGAGGCGGCGTTCAGCGAAATATATGAACGTTACTGGCTAAAACTGTATAATGAAAGCCATAAACGTTTAAAGGACGAGGACCTATGCGCCGACATTATCCAGGATGTTTTTGCCGACCTATGGCTGAACAGGGAAGAAAGAAATATTGAGTCGCTTGCGGCATATTTGTTTACTGCGGCACGTTACCGGGTATTTACTTCTTACAAAAAAAATAAAAACCTGGTAGCCTTTGAAACACCGATTGAATTTATGCAAGTGTCTGCTTCAGACCCTGATTCGATCTTCTTCGAGAAAGAGATACGTGAGTGTATTGAAATATGGCTGAATATGCAACCTGAAAAGCGCAAGCAGGTATTTATCATGAAATTTGGCAAGGAACTTTCCACCCGCGAAATCAGCGAAATTTTGCACGTTTCCCAAAAAACAGTCCAAAACCAATTTACTACGTCCCTTAAGCACCTGCGCGTACACCTGGGAAAACTCATATCACTGGTGCTTTAATACTAATGTAGTTTTTGCGATAAAGCAAATTCCAAAAAAAAAATTGTAAAAATTAGAGAACTGAGTGGGAGAATTCTGTGTGTTTGGATACATATAGAAAAAGCCCCCTGTTTATGCCCCCAAAATTAAAGAACGAATTTTTAAAACTTGTTAAAAAGTATCTGAATGGTGATGCGAGCGCCGAAGAAATTAAGGCGATTGAAGACTATTACAATCACTTTTCAAACGATCCGGATATTACGGATACTTTAAACGAGCAGGAAATTTATATACTTAAAGTCAGGCTAAAACAGAAAATTGAAAATCAGATCGAACGGGCCCAAAGACGCGCAATTCCTGTTTACCGTAAAAGATCTTTTCAAATTGCAGCAACAGTTTTGCTTTTATTATCGTTTTCAATACTTACTGTACGGCAATTAAGGCAACAGCCAAAAATGCTGCAAGCTGGCAATATTGACCTGCAGCCAGGAAGCAATAAGGCAGTATTAACACTGGCTGACGGATCAAAAATTAGCCTCAATACGATTAAAAACGGTTTGCTTTCTGCACAACCCGGTTCCCATATTGTTAAGAAGAGCGGACAATTGGACTATCAGCCGGTTAACGGGCAAGAAAACAATGCCGAAGTGAGTTATAACGCACTCACAACACCAAAAGGCGGTCAATATCAGCTAACCCTGGTTGATGGCACAAAAGTATGGCTGAATGCTGCGTCGTCATTAAGGTTTCCAACTGCATTCATCGGGTCTGAAAGAGAAGTTGAATTAACCGGAGAGGCTTATTTCGAAGTAGCACATAATGCACAACAGCCTTTTAAAGTAAAAATTGCAAACCAGGTGATACAGGATATTGGAACTCAATTCAATATTAACTCCTATACCGACGAAGACCATGCGGCAACAACCCTTGTAGAAGGAAGTATTAAAATTTACGACAAAAACGGGCAAACCTTGATAAAACCCGGACAACAATATTTGTTTAAACCAAGCGGGAATGCCGAAGTGGTAAATGATGTTGACCTGGACGAGATCACCGCCTGGAAAAGCGGCATGTTTCAATTCAATAATGCTGATATAAAAACCATCATGAGGCAAATAAGCCGGTGGTACAATGTAGATGTAGAATACCAGGGGCCGGTAGCCGGATCAACCTATCACGGTCGCATTTCAAGAAATTCAAAAGCGTCTGAAGTATTAAAAATACTCGAATTAAGTGGCATTAATTTCACAATGGAAAGGGGGAAAATCATCGTAAAATAATTACTGGTAATCAAAAGCTAAATGGCTGGGCCAGATAGCTAGCCAGCAAAAAAGCCGGAATGTGTTACGAGCACCTCCGGCAAAGCAGCTGGGCTAAATAAGATCACGTAACCTGAAATCTATTCTCAACCCAAAACCACACAAATGTATGGAAATTTCTACTATTTATCCGTTGAGGCATCACTACTCGCGGCTTAAAAGGATCACGTTGGTTATGAAACTAACTTTTGCTCTTGTCACCGTCCTAACACTGCAACTCAGTGCAGCCACGTTTGGCCAGAACATAACATTGACTAATAAAAATGTAAAACTTGAAAAAGTTTTATCACAAATTGAACAGCAAAGTGGCTATACCTTCTGGTATAAAACCGATGTTGTAAAACAATCCTACAAAGTCTCGATAGACGTAAAGGATCTGAATCTTGAAAAAACATTGCAGCTATGTTTCAAAGATCTCCCGATCTCCTACAAAATTGTCCAAAAAACAATCGTGCTTACTGCTACTCCTGCAAACGGGGCTTCAGCAATACACGATATCATTATTGGTATCAATGGTAAAGTAACCGACGAAAAAGGAAGTCCCTTACCCGGAGCCACCATCAGGGTGAAAGGAACAAATACTGTTACCGTAAGCGACATCAATGGTAATTTTACCATTAATGTGCCCGACAAAGCAGCAGTGCTTGTCGTTTCATTTATTGGCTACAATGCTCAGGAGCTTAGTGTTGGCGATAAAACAAACGTAAGTATCAGCCTTATTCCTTCGGTTGGTTCGTTAAATTCGGTTGTAATTACCGCTTTAGGTATCAAACGCGAATCGAGATCGCTTGGCTATGCTTCTCAATCTATCAATGCGGAGGAAATAACCAAAGCGGATCCGCCAAACGTAGCAGAAGGATTAATGGGCAAAGTGTCTGGTTTAAACATATCAGTACCCAATGGCGTTGAAGGCGGTTCAACCCGTGTTGTCATCAGGGGTAATAACAACCTATGGGGCAATAATCAGCCATTGATCGTGGTGGATAACGTAGTAATTGATAATGAACCTATTCAACCAGGTGGAAAGATCCAATCCAATGTTGACGCTTTGAGCCAGGGCAATACCGATGTATCACAGCCTCCTACAGACTATGGCTCATTTCTAAACACTGTGAACTCGGATGATATAGAGAGCATTAACGTACTTAAAGGCCCAACAGCAGCGGCTTTATATGGCGCGCGCGGCGCAAATGGTGTGATCCTGATCGTGACCAAAAAGGGTTCAAAGAAAAAAGGATTCGGCATTGATTATAATTATTCGGTACGCTGGAATGATCCCTACCGAACGGTTCAAACACAACATGAATTTGGAAATGGCATGACCGAAGCATTGTATTCGGCCAACCCTTCATTCTATCAAAACGGCAGTGGTGCCAACCGCGAAGAGAATATAGCAAACGACCCTTACGGTCCGGATATTAATGTCCCGGGTGCTTATATCGGTCCGGGTAATACAAGTGCGGCTGGCGGCGCCTTTTACAACTATATAGGTTTTCCGGGTGACGGTGCATCGTGGGGTCCGAGAATGTCAGGACAACCCCTGGTTTGGTGGGATGGAACAACACGTCCTTACACTCCGAATTCAAATATTTTCCAAAGCTTTTACAAATCAGGGAATACCCAAACCAATAACATAGCTGTTTCTGGCGGCGGTGAATTGGGAACCCTGCGTGTTTCATATACACGTACAACCAATGACGCTATAACTTATAACAGCAATAGTACTACAAACACTTTCAATATAGGTTCTTCTATCAATATAAGCCCAAAAGTGAAGGTAGATGCAACAGCCAGTTATATTAATCTGGGCAAATACAATCCGGTAAATATTTATTCGGAAAACGGTTCATCGGGAGGTGTAGGGTATATGACCATATATAATATTCCTGCCGACTATAAACCTATCGAAAAAGGCCTGAGTACATTGCCAGACGGCTCACAAAATACTTCTGTATTGCAAAAATCTCCATGGGATTACGGGCAGCAGTATTATTGGTGGGGTTTATACAACAATATTACAACATACACGCAAAACCAGTTTATAGGATCTATTTCGTTAAATGCCGAAGTAACATCCTGGCTCAGGGCTAGCGGTAATATTGGTTTGAATTATTATACAAGTCAGTTTGAAACTAAAAATCACCCAACTGATGCTGCAGGTTTGGTAGGTTCATATTCAAACGATATGGCCAATAACTTTACCGAAAACCTGGACGGAAGATTGGTTTTTCACAAAGAAAAAATAGCACAGGATTTTAATGCCAGTTTATCTTTAGGCGCTAGAAAGTATTATACCCGCCTATACGATCTGGCAGCAAGCAATCCCGGGCCTTTCAATTACCCGTTTGTATACAATCTGTATAATTATGCAGGATCAGTAGGAAACTATCCACGACCAACAGAAAACAGGAACGAGATGGAGATCAACTCAGCTTATGTTCTTGCCAATTTATCCTACAAGAACTATTTGTTTTTAGATCTATCGGGCAATAATGATTGGTCATCTACGCTACGGCCTTCAAACTGGAGTTATTTTTACCCTTCAGCAAGCTTGAGTTTTGTATTCACTGATGCGTTTGACTTAAAGTCGGCTAAAAATTGGCTGTCCTACGGAAAGATCAGATTGAGCGAAGCTTCGAGTGCTAATGCCTATTTGCCTTATCAAAATGGCCTGGTTTATAGTAATGTTAATGTACCGGGCTTTCAAACCGGCCTGTCATTGCCAACAACTTATCCAACCAATATTGGACCTCAGCGTTCAAAATCATTTGAGATCGGACCAGATCTGGGATTCTTCAACGACAGGTTGAATGTTAATTTCACTTATTATAATACATTCTCAGATCATCAAATCCTAACCATATCAGCGGCAAGCTCTTCTGGCTTAAACAGCGTATTGATCAATTCCGGTGCCCTGCGCAACAGAGGTATTGAGTTTACCATTCACGGAAAAGTGATCAATTCGAGTAACTTTAGTTGGGATGTTACAGTTAACGGTGCGCACAATCAAAACAAAGTGGTTTCACTTGCACCGGGCATCAGTTATTTACCGCTGGGTTCGTGGTTTGGCGGTGACGGCGTTTCACAACGGGTTAATGTAGGCGACGATTATGGTAATATTTATGGTTATGACTACAAATACGTAAATGGTAAAAAAGTTGTAAACCAGATATATTCAGATGGTATCAATACCGGCCATGGACCAGTAATTGGTTCGCAATACGCAACATCCGATGATATTGTTAAAATCGGCAATGCAACACCCAAATTAACCGGAGGTATCTCACAAACATTCCGTTATAAAAACATCAGCTTATATATATTGACTGATTTCAAAATTGGCGGGCAGATCTGGTCAGGTGATTATGCAACCCTTATGGGTCAGGGTATGGCACCGGAAACCGCTTTTGAGCGGGATGGACATGGCCTTCCATTTACTTTCCCCGATGGAACAAAAGCAAACGTTGGCGTAATTTTGCCGGGCATTGTTTTAAACCCTTCATCAGGCCAGTATGAGCAAAATACTGCTGTTGTTAATTCATGGTGGAAATATGCCGGTAATTATCAATCCTGGGATAACGTTCCAATCGTTCGTACAAATTCAGTATTTAATGATTCCTGGGGAAAATTACGTGAGTTAAATATCACCTATACGCTGCCAAAAACCCTGGTAAGCAAAACAAAGCTATTTCAAAGCCTCTCAGTTTCTTTGGTTGGTCGCGATTTGTTTTACCTGTTTACCACCTTACCGGATCATATCAATCCGGAAAGTATTGTTAGTACCTCAAATGTTCAGGGAATACAATTTGGTGGTTTGCCCGGGGTACGTTCTGTAGGCTTTTCGGTCAAAGCAGGATTTTAATTGGTCTTTTTAACGAATCTTAAAAATTAACGTTATGTCAACGAATTATAATAAGAGATACCATGCAGGAACTGTGGTCGGCTTGATACTTGTAGCGTTTTTTGCATCCTGCACTAAGGATTTTCAAAAAATAAACGCAACCTGGAACGGCTCTGCATCGGCAACATTCTCACAGATATACCAAAGCATAGGATCAAACCTTGACCAAACGGCTCAGGGTGAAGACAATGCCGGAACAAGGTGGTTGTATCCTATTACGCAACAAGGCGCTGTATATGCAAAATCTGATTTCGGCTACGGCGGTGGTGCCAATTGGACCGGGTTTTATCAAAACCTGGCTGCTGTAAACCAAATGCTGGCTATGGTAGCTTCGCATCCCGATTCGGCCAACTATACCAATGCCGTTGCTATGCTCAAAGTATTAAGGGCATATCAGGCCATTGAGTTGTCGAATTTTTACGGGGATATCCCCTATTCAAAAGCCGGAAAAGGTCTTTCAGGCTCAACTACAGACCTGAAGGTACCTTACGATAAGCAACAGTCAGTCTATCTCTCCTGTTTGAAAGATCTTACCTGGGCTGTTAATAACTTTAATACCACCAGCAGTACACAATACTCGTTTGGTTCAAATGAGTTTCTTTTAGCAAACAACATCTCGCAATGGATAAAATTTGCCAACTCGCTTCGTTTGCGTTACGCGCTCACCATGTTTGACAAAGACAATACCGATGCCGGACCGATCATTGCTGATGCGCTTACCAAGCCATTGCTTACTGATCCGGTTGGCGACGTAGTAGGATTAAATTCTACCAATATACCCGGTATGGGTTTTGACTATAACGGGGCCGGTCGTGGTTTTGCATTTCGTCAAGAGTGCCGCATACGAATGGGCACAACCATGTGGAATTTGATGAGCAACAACAATAACACAGACGGCAGTGGAATTTTTGACCCAAGATGTAAGATCTATTTTGAAGTTAACGGCGCCGGCAATTGGGCCCCTTATCCGCAAAATCCGGTTACTCCGATAGCTGACGGAGGCGACCCTTACAATCCAGCCAGGGATCAAAACTGGTCCGATCCAGCTTATAAGGGTACTAACTTGTATTCCGATTTCAATTATTACTGGGGAAGAGATGGTATAGCAAGTGGCTCAAATGGTACGGTACCTGAAATTTACATTACTCCGGCCGAAGTACATTTTCTGAAAGCTGAAGTATATGCCAGAGGTATCGCTGGAATTCCGCAAAGTACGGCCAATGCCCAAACAGAATATGAAGCAGGGATGACCGCTTCAATTAGCTTTTGGACAGCCATGGCTTATACCTGCCCTATCTGGACAGTAAATAAACCTGCGGCTGCTACTCCTGATCCTGCTGATATAGCTGCAATGCTGACCAATCCGAAGACTGCTTTTAATGCAGCCAATGCATTAAGCCTGATCTATGCACAGGAATGGGTTGATCTGTTCCGTCAGCCCTGGGTTGCCTGGACCCTGCAACGGAGAACGGGAGGAGCAACTCCGACCGACCCTTCAAATCCTACGGGCTACACCCAAAATTATGGCAGTTTACAACGCTACCAATACCCGGGTGACGAACAATTATATAATAATGTAAACTGGAAGGCAGAAACGGGCGGTAATGACGTTACCAGTTCTAAAATTTGGATCGCAAAATAAGTTGATTGAGTATATAAGTAGATTTGAATTAGCCCGGGAAATAAAAAGCCCGGGCTTTTTATTTCCCGGGCTAATTCAAATCTACTTATATACTCAATCAACTTATTTTGC
>CAISPD010000069.1 GCA_903887275.1 uncultured Mucilaginibacter sp. | reverse complement strand
AGGGAACAGTAAGCCGGGACCAGGTTTCATCCGCGGAAAAATTGTATGACCTTCAGTTTTCGGATGCCAAACGAGATTCCACACTGGATGGTTTATCGAGAAACACCAAAACTTACTCTTATTTTCATTCGTTGAACTTAAAGAACGATGCTCCTTTGCCCCTTTATTTTAATGTCCTGCTGCCAAATCAATTCGTTCCCAAAAAACAGCTCCCAGTTCACTTTGCGATTCCAGCTAATGTTAATCTTCCGGCAAATATAAATGAGCTGGCCTATTACAGCATACCCCAATTAGCATCACTCATCAAAAGCAAAAAAATAAGTTCAGTGCGGCTGACAGAGTTTTACCTTGAACGCCTGAAAAAATATGGCCCGGTTTTACATTGTGTTATCGAATTGACAGACACCATTGCCATCAAACAAGCTAAAAAAGCAGATGCCGATTTAGCTAAAGGTATTTACCGTGGCCCGCTACAGGGCATTCCTTATGGCATCAAAGATCTTTTCGCTGTAAAAGGAACCCATACCACCTGGGGTACGCCACCCTATCGCGATCAGGTAGTTGACGAAACATCATTTGTGGCCAAAAAGCTGGAAGATGCCGGCGCGGTGTTGGTTGCTAAATTATCGTTAGGGGAACTTGCCGAAGATGATATTTGGTTCGGTGGTTTAACCCGCAATCCATGGGATATCACCAAAGGTTCAGGCGGATCATCGGCCGGTTCGTCATCAGCTACAGCAGCTGGATTGGTGCCATTTGCGATCGGTACAGAAACTTATGGCTCAATCGTAGACCCATCTATGCGTTGCGGCGTTACAGGATTAAGGCCCACCTACGGCAGCGTTGCAAAAACCGGTGCTATGGTGCTGGCATGGACTTCGGATAAGATCGGCCCCATTGCCCGTTCGGCCGAAGATGATGCCATTATCTTCTATTATATACATGGTGCTGACAAAAAAGACGCTTCTTCTATCGATTTTGCCTTTAACTATACAGGGCATACAGATATCAACAAACTAAAGATAGCCTATATCAAAAACTATATTGATACGTTGCCCGAAAACAGCACCGAAAAACGGACGCTTGCAACTTTGAGAAAAATGGGTGCCAATGTCACTGGCATTGCGTTCCCGGACAACCTGCATGGCGATGAAATTTTATCATTGATCATCGGCGCAGAATCTGCAACGGCCTTTGATCCTCTTACGCGGTCAAACAATGACGATAAGATGGTTCAACAGAATAAAGACAGATGGCCAAACACTTTCAGGACGGCTCGTTTTATTCCGGCTGTTGAATACCTCAATGCCTGCAGGGCACGCTACCAGATCATGAAGCAGATGGGCCCTTTTATCGATAAATATGATATCATCATTGCTCCGCCAGAAACCGGTGATCAATTGGCGATCACCAACCTTACCGGGAATCCTTCAATTACCTTGCCCAATGGTATGCTACCCAATAATATGCCAGCAAGTATCAGCTTTATCGGAAAACACTTTAGTGAAGCAACTTTGTTGGCTTTTGCTAAGGCATATCAGGACATTACCGGATACAATCAAAAACACCCTGCTGCATTTAAATAGTAGAAATAATAACTAGTCCGAATAAAATTTTAAACCCTGCACAAATACTATTTGTTGAAATATTAAGCGATATTGGTCTATGCAAAAACGCTTATGCCTTCTATTTTTTGCAGGGTCATTAGCCTGCTTTTTATGCCTTAACTTAGCTGCTTATGGCCAAAAGACACAAAATCAGGCCTATAAAAACCTGCATTCGCGCCAATTATTGATCGTAGTAACCGATGGCTGGGATAGTTTGCGGGGTACTTTGTATTGCTTTTCATGTCAAAACCATCACTGGCAACTCAAGTTCAGCAATGCAGTAGTGGTGGGCAGTAAAGGATTAGGGATTGGCAGCGGCGCTGTAAAATTACCATTTCAATCGGGCCCGGTTAAAAAAGAAGGTGATAAAAAATCACCTGCAGGAATTTTCACCATTGGTACGGCCTTTGGTTATGCAGATAAAAATGATGCGCATTGGATCAAAAACAGGTATATCAAAGCTACCGATACTTTAATTTGTGTTGATGATAGTCACTCTGCACACTATAATACACTGATCAACAACGTTCAGGCAAATACAGATTACAATAGTTTCGAATACATGCACCGAAAAGATGATTATTATAAATGGGGGCTTTTTATCAACCATAATAGCGATCCCGCGGTTGCAGGTGAAGGCTCCTGTATTTTTATGCATATCTGGGAGAACGAGCACGAGGGAACCGTTGGTTGTACAGCTATGAAAGAAGCCGATCTGCTGAGGATATTGAGGTGGATAAATGCAAAGAAACGCCCGCTTTTAGTGCAATTACCTAAAGACGAATATACCCGATTACGACGTTCATTGCATTTACCAGCTATTGGTGATAAGGAGAATCAGGAACCTTCAACTACTAAAAAGCCAGGCCTGATATTACACCCCGGAACTTTTTAAATAAATGATTTAGATGCGTATTAGTATACTGGGATGTGGCTGGTTTGGACAGGCTTTAGCCAAAAGTTTGATCAATAATGGTAACCAGGTCAATGGCTCGGTTACTACTGACGAAAAGTTTGATCAATTGAGGTATATGGGCATTAGCCCATACCTTGTTAAACTTGGCGAGGAAGGATTTAAACCCGAACCGGGTTTCTTTTCCTGCGATATTCTGGTGATTAGTATTCCACCACGTTCCCGCTCCGGTCAAGGTGAATCTTATTTATTAAAACTGGGGGCCATAGTCAATAGCCTCGTACAATATGGCATAAAGAAAGTTATTTATATCAGTTCGACCGGCGTTTATGGCGAACATAACAGAAGAGTAACAGAGTTAGATGAGCCACTACCTGATTCTGCTTCAGGTCAAATTTTATTAGATGCAGAAAGATTGTTCAGCAAACAAACAGAATTCAAGACGACCATCATCCGTTTTGGCGGACTAATTGGTCCGGGCAGGCATCCTGGCCGTTTTTTTGCCGGCCGAACCGAAATCCCCAATGGCCGAGCACCGGTTAATATGATCCACCAATCGGATGCCGTGGGTATTACTGAAACGTTCATTGCAAATGACTTGTTTGGCTATACGGTCAATGCATGTGCACCGGACCACCCAGAGAAAAGCGCCTTTTACCCTTTTATGGCTTCCCGCGGCGGCTACCCTTTACCACAATTTATCGACGAACTTCAGCAATGGAAATTGGTTGGCAGTGTTTACCTGAAGCCTCTTT
>CAISPD010000068.1 GCA_903887275.1 uncultured Mucilaginibacter sp. | reverse complement strand
AATACTTATTGCTGCAAAATCACGTGCCGACGACACTGCCGATTTGCAATCATTACTCAACAAAGGCAATGTAACCTTGCCTGCTGGTCATGCTCCCTATAATATCACCCGGATAAATCTTTTTCATAGTTTGAATTTAAACGGAAATACCATCATTTGTAATGTAAAGCAGTATGCTTCTATTTTGATGCATACCAAAGGTATCAGGCTGTCTAATGGCGAGATTGTTGGTATTAGTGATCAGATAGACCCTTCAGGATCTTCTGCCGTGGAGTTGAATGGCGACAATGACACGGTGGACCATGTTTATATCCACAGGTTTATGGCTTATGCCATCATAGGGGGCGATGGCAATTACCCTATCGTTACCAACAATAAATTGGTTGACATTGGCTACAGCTGTATGTTTATTGTATCAAACAAATACAGTATCCATGGCGGGCTGGTTGCCAATAATCTGTTTGATCGCGCAATGCTCGATCCTCAAACAGTTACTGAATGTGCTTTGATGCTGCGAGGTGGAGTTAATTTAAGTTCGTCGGGATGGTCAGTACATGACAATGTTTTCAAAATGCCCTTATCTCCAAAAGATATAACTTCCGAATGTTTTGAACACCGAAGGGCGCCTAATAGTGTCATTTACAACAATACGTGCATAGGAGGCAGTATAGGCATTTCCATTGTCAATGCCGACCATGTTCAAACCTATCAGAATAAATGCAGCCAGCAGCATGAGGAGGGCATTGAGTACGCCAACAGCAGTTTCGGCCTTATCAAAGACAATGTCATCACCGATCAACTGGGTCATGGTATATTGTTAGATGGTTTTGCTCCTTTGGCCTGCCAGCATGATACACTGGTTAATAATACAATAGCCCGATGCAATGATCATGCAGTGGAGCTATTCAAAGACGTTTTTAATATTTTATTTTCCAGGTGCAATATTAGTGCGCAACATAAAACAGCTATTTATTTACAGGGCGCGCATGATATTCAGATCAATGACTGCAAACTAAGCGGTAATGGTTACGGTACCAATGCTGTATTCCTGGACAATTCTATTGGGAACGTTAGGGTAAAAGGCGGAAGCATCACCGGATTTCACCACAAGTTATACATTTATGGCAGTAAGTCGGTAACAGCCGACAATGTCCATTTTGATAGCGTAAAATCAGCAAACAATATTGTTGATGCCGACAAATACCTCAGTAATGGCGCAGCAATAGGCAGCAATATCCAGCTTAAATAGATCAGGAAACGGTTAATTCACCCCGCAGGTCGGTTTCAAGCATTTCTTTGATGATCAGCGGATCATCATACTGACCCAGGAGGAACATCATTTTGGTTACTGCAGCTTCGTAGGTCATATCAAAACCGTTGGCAATACCCATATCTTTCAGTTCCTTGCTGGTTTCATATCGACCCAATTCAACGGTTCCAACTTTACACTGTGAAATATCAAGAATTACCTTGCCATCTGTTATAGCGCCTTTCAGTAAATCGGTAAACCATTTATCTGTGGTTGTATTACCGGCACCAAAGGTTTCCATTACAATACCCCTTACATCGGCCTCCAAAATATTTTTAACAACCTTAGGGCTGATACCCGGATACAATTTTAGCACCGCCACATCACTGGCCAGTTTCTTATGCACCTTTAAGGGCCCTTCTACAGGTTGCCTTATATCATTGATGCTAAATTTAAGGTGCACTCCCGATTCGGCGAGTATTGGATAATTGGGTGATCGGAAGGCCTCAAATTTTGAAGAATTGTATTTAAATGCCCTGTTACCTCTGAACAACTTATAATCAAAATAGATACAAACCTCCGGCACGCGGGCACGCTCGAACTTTTTGGCTTTGGCAATTTCGATAGCGGTCATCAAATTTTCCTTGGCATCTGTACGTATAGCGCTAATAGGCAATTGAGAACCGGTGAATATAATAGGCTTAGCCAGATTCTCGAGCATAAAACTTAATGCCGAAGAGGTAAAGGCCATGGTATCGGACCCGTGCAGGATCACAAAACCATCAACATTATCGTAATTATCTTTAATAAGTCCGGCTATCTCACTCCAGATATCCGGGTTCATGTTTGAAGAATCAATAATATGTTCAAAAGAGTGTACCATGATCCTGGCATTTAAACGCTCCAACTCGGGCACGTTTTCCATGATCTGCTCAAAATTGATAGGTCTGAGCACTTTGGTTTTCGGGTCGCTCATCATACCGATTGTCCCTCCGGTATAGATGATCAGTATCTGGTTCATGTGTAAATTATTCTAAACAAATGATGAGGGAAGTTTGACGTTCACACTTCATCAAAAGCTAATGGTTACAAGATATAACAAAAAAAGCGACAGGCAAACCCGTCGCTTTTATATTTTTTTACTGGTAATTTTATTAAACCAGCAAGCGAACGGGCTCTTCTAACAGCGACTTGAGCGTTTGCAGGAAAGCCGACCCTGTTGCACCGTCAACTACACGGTGGTCGCAGGTAAGGGTAACTTTCATTACATTGCCCGGAACAACCGCTCCTCCTTTAACAACCGGAACTTGTTGAATACCGCTTACTGCAAGTATACAAGCGTCGGGTGGGTTAACGATAGCCGTAAACTCATCTACGCCAAACATACCCAGGTTTGAAATGGTAAAGGTTGATCCTTCCCAATCCGAAGGCTGTAGTTTTTTTGCTTTAGCACGCTGTGCGAAATCTTTTACTTCGGCTGAAATAGCGCTCAATGACTTACCATCTGCAAAGCGAACTACCGGAACCAGCAATCCATCTTCAACAGCCACAGCTACCCCAATATTTACATGCTCATTGGTGCGGATGCTATCGCCCAACCAGGATGAATTAATTGCCGGATGTTGCTTTAACGCTACAGCACATGCTTTAAGTACAAGGTCGTTAAACGATATTTTTACCGGCGCAACCTCGTTCATTTTGTTGCGGGCAACCACCGCCTGATCCATATCGATCGAAATAGTGATATAGAAATGTGGTATCAGGAAACTTTCAGATAAACGGCGTGTAATGGTTTTACGCATTTGGGTAACCGCTTTGTCGGTATATTTTTCCTGTCCGATATATTGCGGAATAGGTTTAGCTGCCGGAGCTTCTTTGGCTGCTGCTGCCGGAGCTGCGCTAGTTTCAGCAGGTTTACTGCCAGCCGGCGCTGCTTTAAACGTTTCAACGTCTTTCTTCACTATGCGGCCGCCATCAGCACTGCCTTTTACATCATTCAGGTTGATGCCTTTTTCCCGGGCTATCTTACGAGCCAGCGGTGATGCTTTAACACGGCTATCATCTTCATTTGATGCAATATCAGGAGCTGAAGTTTGAACAGCAGCAGGTGCCTCTTCTTTAGGAGCTTCAGCAGCAGGACTGCTAACTTCTGCGCTACCCTGCAGTAAAGGTGTAATATCGGTGCCTTCTTTACCAACAATAGCAATAATGCCATTAACGGCAGCGGCTTCACCTTCTTTTACGCCGATGTACAATAAAGTTCCGGCTTCATACCCTACAACTTCCATGGTGGCTTTATCAGTCTCCACGTCGGCGAGCGAATCGTCTGCCTTAACTTTATCACCAACTTTAAAATTCCATTTCTGGATCACACCTTCGGTCATGGTATCACTCAGCAAAGGCATGCGGATAACTGTAGCAGGTATTTTTGAAGTATCAACCTTTGGCGCAGCAACAACCGCAGGTGCTTTTTCTTCAACCGGCTTCGGCTGGCTTGCAGCAGCACTTTCGGCCGAACCGGCCAGCGCCGACTTGTAGTCTTCGCCTTCTTTACCCAACACTGCGATAACAGTATCAACAGGCACAGCTTTGCCTTCTTCAACACCGATATATAATAAAGTACCATCCTGAAATGATTCAAAATCCATAGTGGCCTTATCGGTCTCTACTTCTGCCAAAACATCGCCAGATTTAACTTTGTCGCCAACTTTTTTATGCCATTTCGCCAATACCCCTTCTGTCATGGTATCGCTCATTTTTGGCATCTTTACTACTTCGGCCATATACTATTTAATGAATAGTGGGTTTTATAATCAGTATAAATATTAGTCTCTTATGAATGGGTAGTTGTCCTCAACATACACATCGGTATACAGCTCGGAAGCTTCCGGCCATGGCGATTCTTCCGAAAAAGTAACCGACTCGTCTACCTGAGCCTTAACTTTCTCTTCAATTTCCTCAAACCATTTTTCGTCGGCATAACCCTCTTTCAATATTGTCACTTTCACTGCTTCGATAGGGTCCTTAGCTTTATAGCTTTCCAACTCTTCTTTGGTACGATATTTTTGAGGGTCAGACATAGAGTGCCCTTTATACCTGTAGGTACGCATTTCAAGAAAGGTTGGACCTTCGCCTGCGCGTGCGCGCTGAGCAGCTTCGTCCATAGCATTATGAACAGCTACCGGATCCATACCATCAACAGGCGAAGAAGGGATGCCATAAGGCAACCCTAATTTGTAGATATCTGTTTGTATGGTGGTTCGTTCTACCGAAGTACCCATAGCATAGCCGTTGTTCTCGCAAATGAAAATTACCGGTAATTTCCAGAGCGCCGCCATATTGAAGGTTTCGGTCAATGCTCCCTGCCTTACAGCGCCATCGCCCATGTAGGCGCAGCAAACAAACTCGGTACCTTTATATTTTTCAGCGAAGGCTATACCGGCACCCATCGGAACCTGGCCGCCTACAATACCATGTCCGCCGTAGAAGTTATTTTCTTTGTCGAACATGTGCATCGATCCGCCTTTGCCTTTAGAGCATCCGGTGGCTTTGCCATATAATTCGGCCATTACAGCATTTGGTGATGTACCCTTTGCAAGGGCGTGGGCATGATCCCGATATGCGGTGATCAAACTGTCTCCGTGTTTCAGTACCGACATGGCACCTGCCAACACCGCTTCCTGGCCGATGTATAAATGGCAGAATCCGCGTATCTTTTGTTGCCCGTAAAGTTGGCCTGCTTTTTCTTCAAACCTGCGCATCAGAAGCATGGCTTCGTACCACATCAGGTAGGTTTCTTTGGTTATTGCGATTGAACTCATCTGTTTATAAACCCGATTTCTTTTTTTGAGAAAGCGCAAATCTAATTATATCCGCGTAAATATCGAAACAGCATTAAATTTGTTATAAATATTTCACAAACTATGCAACTTCCGGCGTTCTCCTTCGTAAAAGGGAAAAGGCAATTGTTTTTTACATTTTTGTTAAAAAACCTGTCATTATTTTGAAATTCTAAAAAAATAGGATAGTTTTGTATCCTACCTTCGGCAAAGGCAAGATTTAATAAAAAGCTGTTGTTAACGCTAACAACGTAGACTAACGATTAAATGAAGAAAGTTCTATTAGCTATATTCCTCACCCTCAGCATTTTCGCAGTTCAGGCGCAAACGAAACCCGTTGCAACGCAACCTGCCGAAAAAGTTAATGATGAAGAGCAAAGTTTAGCAAAAGATTACTTTTCGCAGATAATGGGCGTGGCTTTGTCGACCACTTCGAACGTAAAATTATTTCAATTTGTTTACGATTGGATCGGAACCCCATACCATTTTGGAGGCTCTACCAGAAAAGGCATCGATTGCTCGGGCTTCACCAAAGAGTTATACAGCAAAGTTTTTAATCTGACGATCAAACGTAATTCGCGTGATATATTCAGCATGGTTAGCCCTGTTCGTAAAGAAGATCTGCAGGAAGGCGACCTTGTTTTCTTTAAAATTCACAGCCGCAGTATCAGTCACGTTGGTATTTACCTCGGCGATGGCAAATTTGCACATGCTTCTATCAAAGGTGTGGCAATAGGCAATTTGTCTGATGGCTATTACAGTAAGTATTTTTATAAGGGCGGCCGATTACTTGATGTTTTCAAGAAACAGTTGGAAGAATCGCCTGACATTAGTAATAGCCAGTAAAAAATTCAGCAGGTCCTTTCTAAACGAAAGGATTTTTTTTTGCCATGAAAGTATTGTCCCTTATCCTGCTCGCTTTTCTGATATTCCCGCTGACAGCTTGCAATGCGCCAGCTGCTCATCCAATCATTACCACATTTTACAAAAAAAAGGCGAAAGGTTCTTCAATTCCGCATTCGGCAATTCGCACCCGGCAATTAAAAATTAAAGACACCATCGTTGTTACGGCTGTTGGCGATATGATGCTTGGCACTGCCTATCCCGACCCCGGCAAGTTACCTCGCGATAGTGCCAGAAAAAGCTTCAATGCTGCCAAACCTTTTTTTGCAGGCTCGGATATTGTTTTCGGCAATCTGGAAGGTACGCTGCTGGATGAAGGGCTACCGGCAACCTATAAAAAAAACCTGAAAGTAGCTTATCTGTTCAGGATGCCCACCACCTATGGCGGTGTATTTAAAACTGCCGGCTTTAATTTGCTGAGCATTGCCAATAATCATATCACCGATTTTGGCGATAAGGGCTGTAAAAGCACTACCAAAACGCTTGACAGTGCCGGTATACATTATGCCGGTTTAGAAACCTGTCCTTTTACCATTTTTAAAAAAGACAGCATTACCTATGGTTTTTGTGCATTTGCTCCAAACGCACATACCGGGCCGCTGCTTCAAACGAAGCATGTACAAGCGGTGATCAGAGAATTGAAGAAGCAGTGTGATATTGTCATTGTTTCCTTTCACGGAGGCGCCGAAGGGGCAACTTACGAACATGTGCCCTTTAAGATGGAATCATACCTGGGCGCTAAAAGAGGCGATGTACACCTGTTTGCGCACGCTGCGGTTGATGCCGGTGCAGATCTGGTACTGGGCAACGGCCCTCATGTTAGCCGGGCGCTCGAAAATTACAAAGGTAGACTCATTGCATACAGTCTCGGTAATTTCTGTACCTACAAAAGCGTTAGTGTGGCCGGAGTTTGCGGGCTTGCGCCTATGCTTAAATTAAAACTCACCAGAAAAGGTGAATTTATCAGCGGTAACATCATTTCATTTCGACAAAACCACCAGGATGGCCTGAAGAGGGACACCCTTAATCATGCAGCAAAACGCATTAAATTGCTAACTGAAAAAGACTTCCCCCAAGCTGGATTACAGATATCCGAAGATGGAATTGTTAAGCCCGCTTTATAAATATTCAGGGCCGCTTTATTTAACTGCATTCGAAAGAAAAATTCAGGCAAATAAATACTACATTTATTTATCCATAAATAGCAGACCATGAACCCTACGTTACCCTTATTGACCATTGTATTTTTAGGACTGATCGTACTTTTCAGCTCATTTGTTACTGTTAAACAAGGCACCGTTGCTGTGATCACGATATTTGGCAAATTCAGGCGTATCCTTGCCCCGGGACTTAATCTTAAGTTGCCCCTGATAGAGCAGATTCACAGCAGGGTATCTATACAAAACCGCTCGGTTGAACTAGAGTTTCAGGCGGTGACCATTGATCAGGCTAAAGTTTATTTTAAGGCGATGCTGCTCTATTCGGTTCTGGACCAGGCGGAGGAAACCATTAAAAATGTAGCTTTTAAGTTTGTTGATGAAAAAAACCTGATGCAGGCATTGATCCGTACAATTGAAGGGTCGATCAGGGCCTATGTGGCTACAAAACGCCAGGCTGATGTGCTCACCCTGCGCAGCGATATTGTTCAGCACGTTAAACAACAACTTGACCAGATACTGGAAACCTGGGGCTATCATTTGCAGGACCTCCAGTTAAATGATATTACTTTCGATGATGTTATCCTGAAATCGATGAGCCAGGTGGTGGCATCCAATAACCTGAAAGCCGCAGCCGAGAATGAAGGACAAGCATTGCTGATCACTAAAACAAAAGCTGCCGAGGCAGAAGGTAACGCCATAAAAATTGCAGCCGAAGCTGAGCGGCAGGCGGCTCAACTACGTGGACAGGGTATAGCCCTTTTCCGCGAGGAAGTGGCCAAAGGCATGTCGGCCGCTGCAGAAGAAATGCATAAAGCAGACATCGACACTTCCGTAATATTGTTTACGATGTGGACGGAATCTATCAAACATTTTGCCGAAAATTCTACCGGTAACGTGATCTTCCTCGACGGATCAGTTGAAGGCATGGAGCGTACGATGAAAGAGGTGATGAGTTTAAATCTCCTGAAAACAGACCACGTTAAAAAGACAACCAAATAATAAAAGAAAATAGCAAGCCGCTGACTAACGCTTTACCTGCTAATGTTTGTAATCTGATATATTCAAGCTTTCCCTGCAAAAGCTATACTCATGCTCCTGGTTTGAGCAGATTATGGTGAGGCGGTTTGCTGCAAATTGCTCAACAAGGTTAAGATACCATTTAACGCCCTGAGCGTCCAGATTTGAAGTAGGCTCATCGAGCATCAGCATCGATGTGTCAGAACAAAAAGCAAGCGCCAGTTTAAGTCTTTGCTTCATACCAGATGAAAAGTATCTGATAAGCTTATTTTTGCTGGCTGGCATATCCAGAAGGGCGATCAGCGCTTCGTTATCCATTCCTGTTTTACGTGTTTTGAACTTGAAATGAAACTCGATCACTTCTGTGAGCGTGAATTCTTCGATCAATTCAAGGTAAGGTGCAGCAAGACTCAGGTGGTTGAAAACCTGTTCGGCCTCAACAATTTTATCGCCAGACTGGTAGGTAATTGTGCCTGTTGAAGGTGCAAGGCTTCCATTCAATACACTCAGCAAGGTTGATTTTCCAGACCCATTTGGACCTAAAACTGCATAGGAATTACCCGGCGTAAATTCAAAATTTATATCGCGGAATATCCAGTCACGATTAAAGCGGCGGCCTAAATTTTGGAGTGTAATTTTCATTGTAAGATGACCATGAACCATGGATCACCGACCCTGGTCAACATTATTAAATTCCGAAACCTTTCATAATACCCCTTTGCGAGTTAGACACAAAGTTGATGATCTCGTCGCGTTCAACCGTAGGTGCAAATTCGGCTTCGATGATATCCATAGCCTTGGTTACATTATACTTGCGCAAAAAGATTATACGGTAAATCTCCTGGATCTCGTTAATCGTTGCTGCCGAAAAACCACGACGGCGTAAACCTACCGAGTTGATTCCAATATAGGAGAGTGGCTCGCGCCCCGCTTTGGTGTAAGGTGGAACATCTTTACGCACCAATGAACCGCCGGATATCATGCTATGCGCACCGATCTCAACAAACTGGTGTACTGCTGAAGTGCCGCCAATAAACGCATAATCGTAAACATTGATATGGCCTGCCAGTTGTACAGAGTTAGCTATGATCACATTGTCGCCAATAACACAATCGTGTGCGACGTGCACGTATGCCATCAACAGGCAGTTGCTGCCGATGGTGGTTGTATTTTTATCAAGGGCTGTACCACGATTCAGGGTAACACATTCGCGAATAGTTGTATTATCGCCAATAGTAACCGTACTGGGTTCGCCACGGTATTTGAGATCCTGCGGAGGTGCAGAAATTACCGCTCCGGGAAATATGCGGCAATTTTTGCCAATGCGGGCACCATCCATAATAGTGGCATTAGAGCCAACCCAGGTACCTTCGCCTATTTCAACATCTTTATGTATAGTAACAAAAGGCTCTATTGTTACATTATCGGCAATGCGTGCCTGCGGATGTATATATGCCAGGGGTTGTATCATTCCTCTTTCCCTTCTTTTGTTTTTCTAACAATTTGTGCCATCAGTTCCGCTTCTACTACAATGCGCGAACCAACCATACCTATGCCTTTCATTTGTGCAATGCCACGGCGTATTGGTGCAACCAAACTACAATAGAAAATGATTGTATCACCTGGTACCACTTTGTCCTTAAATCTTGCATTTTCTATTTTCAGAAATAGCGTTATATAATTCTCGGGATCCGGAACCGTATTCAAAACCAGGATTCCTCCTGTTTGTGCCATAGCTTCAATCTGCAGCACGCCCGGGAACAATGGAGCACCCGGAAAATGTCCGGCAAAGAGATCCTCGTTCATGGTTACATTTTTCAAACCAACAACATGACTTTTGCTTAGTTCAAGGATCTTGTCAACCATCAGCATTGGCTGCCTGTGGGGCAATATGCGCATGATATCAACGGTATCATATACCGGCTTGGTATTAGGGTCGTAAACTTTGATGTGTTTCCTGCTGCGTTCTTTTTTGATCAGTGTTTTGATTTTTTTAGCAAAGGCAACATTTGCTGCGTGACCCGGCCTGGCAGCCATGATGTGACCACGCAAAGGAACACCAACCAAAGCAAGGTCGCCGATCATATCCAACAATTTATGTCTGGCAGGCTCATTTTGGTGACGCAATTCAATATTATTCAAAATGCCCTGTGGCGCAACTTTAATATCCTTACGATTAAATATACGGGCCAGGTGGCTTAGCTCTTCATCATCAACATCCTTATCAACAACAACTATAGCATTGTTTAAGTCGCCGCCTTTAATCAGGTTATGTTTCAACAGCATTTCAAGTTCGTGCAGGAAACAAAAAGTACGGCAGGAAGCTATCTCGGTAATAAATTCACCGATGGTAGAAATACTGGCATGCTGGCTACCCAACACCTGCGAGTTATAATCAACCATACAGGTAAAGCGGTAATCGTCTAATGGCATGGCAACCATTTCAACCTTACGATCGGGCTCGGAATAATGGATATTGTACGGAATATGGTAATATTCCCGATCGGCATCCTGTTCAAGAAACCCGGCGGCCTGGATAGCGTTCACAAATTGAATCGAACTACCATCCATGATCGGTGTCTCGGGGCCGTCCATATCAATCAGTACATTATCAACCTCCAGACCTACCAATGCCGCTAAAACGTGTTCAATGGTGCTTACGCTTGCGCCATTCTGTGAAATTGTTGTACCGCGTGAAGTATCAGTTACATTATCTACATCAGCGTCAATTACAGGCGACCCTTCGATGTCGATCCGCCTGAATTTATAACCGTGATTTTCCGGTGCGGGGTTAAAAGTCATGGTTACCTTTTCACCCGTATGCAAACCGGTGCCGGAAACAGTAACCGGCGATTTGATGGTTTTTTGTTTTACATTCATCGTATTTATAACGGAGGCTAAATTGTGTTATCGTTTACTTTTCGCAATTCAGCTACTATTTTTTCAAGTTCTGCTATCTTTTTTTCCATTTCTGGCAGTCGCCCGATCACCACCTGCGAACGCATATGATCGTTCAGGCGGGTTGCCGGCGAGCCCATCCACTTTTTATTCTCTTCAGTAATGGAGCGACTAACGCCCGATTGTGCCTGAACCTGCGTCCCTTTGGCAATTGAAACATGCCCAACCACACCTACCTGCCCGCCAATGATGGCATTTTCGCCAATTTTAGTACTGCCCGAAATACCGGTTTGTGCCGCTATAACGGTATTGGCACCAATTTCAACATTATGCGCAACCTGTATCAGGTTATCCAATTTTACACCCTTGCGAATTATGGTCGATCCCATAGTTGCCCGATCAATGGTGGTATTGGAGCCAATTTCAACATTGTCTTCAATCACTACATTACCTATCTGTGCAATTTTATTATAAGTTCCGTCGGCATTTGGCGCAAAGCCAAAACCATCGCTACCGATTATAGCGCCAGAATGGATGATCACATTGTCGCCAAGGATACAATCAAAATATACAACCACACCCGGAAACAAGGTAACGTTATTACCCAGCTTTACATTATCCGCTATAAAGGTGTTAGGATAAATTTTACATCGGTTGCCAATGCTAACACCCGGGCCGATATAGGCAAAAGCACCGATATAGCAATTGTCGCCGATCTTAGCCGTTGGGTGAACAAAACTGGGCTGTTCGATGCCAGTTTTATTAAGTTTGATGGTGTTATATTTTTCGAGTAAAACCGAGAATGACGAGTAAGCATTTTCGACCCTGATCAGCGTAGCTTTTACCGGACCGCTAAGCACCAGATCGTGGTTAACGATAACGATACTGGCATCAGTACTGTACAGAAATTGTTCGTATTTCGGATTAGCGAGAAAAGACAGGGAACCCTTACCGGCTTCTTCAATTTTAGCCAACTTATCTACAGCAACATTTCGGTCGCCTTCAACCGATCCGTTGAGCATAAAGCCTATCTCCTGCGCGGTAAATTGCATCGGGCAAAGTTAAGTGTAAATATTAAAGCAGCAAATTATTAATAAGCGGCTCATTTATACCCGTTATTGCTGAATTTCAGCTTTCAAACCAGGTTTTTGGTATAACAGGTAATATGTTTTTTTACTGTTCGCGACAGGGCATCAAGGCTGGAATAATCGCTGGCTGATGCTATATCCTGCAATGTACCATTCTTCATCAAAATATGGATACTATCGCCTCCGGGCCGATAGGCATTATTGCGTATCGTGTCGGTAAATACAAAATAATCGAGTTGATCCTTACCAATCGGGAATTTTGAAAGCGCCCGTGCTTTTAATTCTTCAAGTATAGTCTGTCCGGGTGGCTCATTGGTAATTTCTACATGGTACAAATGTCGTTGCATCAGCATTTTACACAATGCCGATAAAACAAAATCGTCACATTCTTCCCAAACCTTAATGGCCGACATGATATCACTATCGTCTAAGCCAACAAATGCGTTGATATGTTCATCACTATTCAAAAAATCGGCTTTGCTTACCTGAGCAGTCAAAAAGTGGCTCAATGCCGGAGTGGCAAACAGTGGCTTTTCAGCAAGTGCAAGTTCGCGGGCACGTTTTAATATTTTAGCCAGTAATTGCTCGGCAGATACTACGGTTTTGTGAAGGTATACCTGCCAGTACATTAAACGCCGGGCAATAATAAATTTTTCAATAGAGTAAATACCTTTTTCTTCAACGGCAATATGACCATTAACCACGTCCAGCATCTTGATGATGCGGTCAAAACTGATCACGCCTTCAGATACGCCGGTAAAAAAACTATCGCGGTTAAGGTAATCCATGCGGTCCATATCCAACTGACCGGATACTAATTCGTGCAAAAATCCTTTAGGATAGGTGCCGTTAAATATGGCTATTGCCGTGGTAAGTTTACCATGATACTGCTGGTTTAACTTATTCATCAGCAGGGTTGAAATATCTTCATGAGAAATACCATGAACTATGGTTTCCTCTAAAGCATGGGAGAAAGGCCCGTGACCTATATCATGCAGTAAAATTGCTATAGCAACAGCCTGCTCTTCCTCTTCGCTAATTTCGTGCCCTTTGTTACGCAGGGTCTCGATAGCCAGACACATAAGGTGCATGGCCCCCAGGGCATGATGAAATCGGGTATGCAGGGCGCCGGGATACACCAGGTGGGTCATACCTAACTGTTTGATATATCGTAAACGCTGAAACCAGGGATGTTCGATCAGGCTGAACACTAACCCATCAGGTATGCTGATAAATCCGTAAACCGGGTCGTTTATGATCTTCTTTTTTTTCAATGGCTTGGCAGTATGCAAAAATGTCAATTTATAGTA
The DNA here is from genome assembly GCA_903887275.1 of uncultured Mucilaginibacter sp. Lineage (GTDB taxonomy): Bacteria > Bacteroidota > Bacteroidia > Sphingobacteriales > Sphingobacteriaceae > Mucilaginibacter. The sequence goes on along the minus strand of CAISPD010000068.1, from coordinate 664 downwards.
ACAATGCAGCGCTATTTGTTAATTTTTGTTAATACATTCAAACGCAGATAACAAATGCCTTCTTTAGAGGTTATGTTTGCAGTTAAATTATAATTATGCAGGGTACTACCATTTTGTGGGCTGATGACGAGATAGATCTTTTAAAGCCGCATGTTCTTTTTTTAAGCGAAAAAGGCTATAAGGTTACAACAGTTACAAATGGTAACGATGCCGTGGATGCGTTTAAGACCAATTATTTCGATCTGGTTTTTCTTGACGAGAACATGCCGGGGTTAACAGGTTTGGAAACTTTATCAGAAATAAAAAGCATCAACAACGATGTACCCGTGGTGCTGATCACTAAAAACGAAGAGGAATACCTGATGGAAGATGCCATCGGTTCCAAAATAGATGATTATCTCATCAAACCGGTAAACCCAAAACAGATACTGCTAACGATCAAAAAACTTACCGAGAACAAGCGCCTGGTGACCGAAAAAACCACCATGGCTTACCAGCAGGACTTCAGAACATTGGGGATGACGCTCAACGATAAACTCAGTTACCAGGAATGGGTTGATGTTTATAAAAAACTTATCTACTGGGAACTGGAACTTGAAAAGCTGGAAGATGAAGGCATGCACGAGATATTAACGCTGCAGAAAGCCGAAGCCAATGTTCAGTT
>CAISPD010000067.1 GCA_903887275.1 uncultured Mucilaginibacter sp. | reverse complement strand
GTAGAAATTGTGTGTTTTATACGGGTGCAACTGGGTAATTTGTTGCCGGTTTTTCTTCTTTAAGTGAAAATAATTATACACTGACAATCAGTGAGTGATGAAAAAAAGCGGAAAATTTTCAGGACTTATTTTTTAGCTCCTAGTAAATTTTATTCCAAATTATCATGGCGGTATAAAGCCTGAGCTATTTTAATCAGGCAACTTTGAATAAATTTTCCTGGTTGTTTTAGCATTCAAAAGGCAGTTTGATCAACTATAGGGCTGATTGGTGAAATTATATTGGTTATTCCCCGAAAAGTGTTGGTTATCACTTGTATTATAACGGTTTTAAATCATTACCTTTGCCACCCAATCGTAGATATGAAATTTTTCGAAGAGAAGAGGAAAGAGGTAATGAAGCATGTTGAAAAATACATGCTCGAAAAAATGGACGAATTCCTAAAGCCAATAGATACCAATTGGCAACCGGCTGATTTATTGCCTGATTCTACCAGGGAGACATTCTTCTCGGAGATCAAGGAATTGCAGGAAAGTTCGGCAGGTCTTTCTTATGACCTGATCGCTGTTTTGATCGGTGACACGATCACTGAAGAGGCATTGCCAACATATGAATCATGGCTTACCATGGTTGAAGGTGTTTCCCGTGACGAAGCTGGTGGTTGGATGAGATGGACCAGACAGTGGACCGCTGAAGAAAACCGCCATGGCGACCTGCTTAATAAATACCTGTATCTTTCTGGCCGCGTAAACATGCGGATGATGGAAGTTTCAACCCAGTATCTTATTGCTGATGGTTTTGATATCGGTACCGGTGCCGATCCTTATAGAAATTTCATTTACACTTCCTTCCAGGAAATGGCCACCAATATATCTCACCGTAGGGTAGCTACCCAAGCTAAACGCGATGGTGATACATTGTTATCTAAAATGTGCGGTGTAATTGCTGCCGACGAGGCCCGCCACGCAAAAGCCTATAAATATTTTATCAGTAAAGTATTTGAAATAGATCCAAATGAGGCAATGATCGCTTTTGAGGATATGATGCGTAAGAAAATTGTAATGCCAGCACATTTCCTGCGTGAAGTTGGTTTGCGCGTTGGTCAAACATTTGGTCACTTTACAGATGCAGCGCAGCGATTGGGTATTTACACAGCGGTTGACTATGTTGACATCATGAAAGAGCTGATCGAAGAGTGGCATATCGAAAGTACAAAGGAACTTAACGAAGCCGGCGAAAAAGCCCGTGATTACATTACCAGCCTTCCAGTACGCCTAACACGTGTAGCCGAAAGAATGAAAAATCCAATGCTCGAATATAAGTTCAGCTGGATCAACGGGTAATTGTTGGGTCATCAGGTCATTTGCTTCGCGTCATTTAGTCATTTGGCATCAGTCATTAGTCAGTGGACAATGGATGTTGGACCATAGCGTTTCAGCACATTTATACTTTCGGACTCATGCGGTCTTCCGGACTTCCGGACTTTCCCCCATACACACAATAAAAAACTTTATATTTAGGCGTGAAATCTAAAAACGGAATAGTAAATCTTTTGCTGGTCGTTTTGGGAATATTTTCGGCCGGACTGGGTTTTAAAGGATTCCTGGTACCCGGTCACTTCATCAATGGTGGGGTTACCGGTATATCGATGCTATTGGCCGTAACAACCCGAATCCCGCTTTCCATTGTAATCTTCCTCATCAATCTTCCCTTTATTTACCTGGCTTACCGCAGATTGGGTGTTCAATTTGCAATTCGAAGCGCCCTTGCTATTGCGGGCCTTTCCCTATGTCTGGCGCTGGTAGCTTTTCCCGAAATTACGCATGATAAGTCTTTGACGGCGGTTTTCGGAGGATTTTTTATTGGTGTAGGTATTGGACTTACCATCCGGAGTGGTGCCGTTTTGGATGGTACAGAAATAGCGGCACTGCTGGTGAGTAAAAAAATGCAATTGTTTAAAGTGAGTGATGTGATCCTGGTGCTCAACGTTGTTATATTTTCTTTCGCAGTATTCTTTTTAGGGACCGAATCTGCCCTATATTCAATACTTACCTATATCTCGGCTTCAAAAACAGTAGATTTTATTTTAAATGGTATCGAACAATACACCAGTATTACGGTAGTATCTTCAAAAGGGGAAGCCATTCGGAAAGCGATCACAGATATGGGTCGGGGTGTAACGGTTTATGAAGGGAAAAAGGGTTATGGTAAGGATGGACATATCAACGATATCAGGGATATCATATTTACCGTTGCCACCCGCCTGGAAATACCATCGCTGAAAGCAAAGATACTGGATATTGATCCATCGGCGTTTATCGTACAGCAAAGCATTGACGATACTACCGGCGGCCTTTTGAAGAGAAAAGAACATCATTAATATTTTAATCCTATAAAAAATGAACTACAAATTGCTGGGACGCTCGGGTTTAAAGGTTTCTGAATTGAGTTTAGGTACCATGGGTTTTGGTACCGAAGCAGGCTGGGGTGCCGATAAGAAAACCAGCTTTTCCATTTTGGATGCATATGCCAATGCAGGCGGTAATTTTTTGGATACAGCAAACATCTATAAGCTTGGAACCAGTGAGAAGATCATTGGTGAATACCTTGCAAATAACGACAGGGATCATTTTGTTGTTGCTACTAAATATACCCTGAAAGATAACACTACCAACGTCAACGCTTCAGGCAATAACCGCAAAAATATGATGCGCAGCGTGGAGGAGAGTCTGAAACGTCTTGGTACTGATTATATTGATCTGTTGAATCTGCATATCTGGGACGATCTGACACCTATTGACGAAGTGCTGCGTGGGCTTGATGATCTGGTGCGACAGGGAAAGGTTAACTATATAGCCATCAGCGATACACCAGCCTGGGTTGTTGCAAAAGGCAACACCCTGGCCGAATTAATGGGCTGGAGCCAGTTTATTGCTTTGCAGGTAGAATATAGTTTGATATCGCGTACCCCTGAACGTGAATTGATTCCCATGGCCAAACATTTTGGATTGACCGTAACGCCATGGGCCCCGCTTGGTGGCGGCGTGCTTACCGGTAAATACCAGCGCGGAGAACAGGGCCGCATTAAACCAGAGAGTAAACGCCGCAATGATAAAGCTGTTGAGATCACACAAGCTGTTATTGAAATAGCCGACGAGTTAGGCGTTTCGCCCGGAAATATAGCCCTGAAATGGACCATGCAGCAAGGGTTTCAAAGTATACCTATTGTGGGTGCTACCAAATTAAGCCAGTTAGAAGACAACCTTAAAGCCGTTAACATTACTTTAAGTGCGGAGCAGCTTAAAAAACTCGATGAGGCAAGCGCCATAGAACTGGGGTTCCCCGGTGAATTCTTTAGGGAAGAAGGGGTTAAGACCAATGTTTACGGTGGTTTTTATGACCGGATCGAAAAGAGGGGATAACGTTGAAAGGAATGCGGAATTCGGAATGCCGATTTCGAAATGTATTCAATGGCAATGCTGATAGCAATGGTTAATTGCGGTTATGACTTTGACGTCCAATGATGAGGCAACTCAAGCTAAGTTTATCCCCAACTACCAAACTTTGGTTCGGAGAGCGTGATGTGTATACTCAAAATTATTGCCGTTGGCTTCAGCCAACAGAACAAATATTAGCGACTACCGGCTTCGGCCAAAATTTCGCGAATTCGCTGTCGATATTGAATTCCTCGCGAAATCTTTTGTAGTTTTAGGTGATCATCTCAAAAACATGTTACGATTAAAAATCTCTGCTTTGCTGATCGCATTTTGTGCGATGTTTTCAACTGCCTCCCGGGCACAATTAGCGCCTGCCGAAATTGATGCTTTGGTTGAAAAAACACTCAAAACATTCGACGTTCCAGGGATTGCGGTAGCGGTTGTAAAAGACGGCAAAATTGTGTTCGAAAAAGGTTATGGTGTTCGCTCACTGGCACGTGGCGGCAAGGTTGACGAAAACACCCTTTTTGGCATCGCCTCTAACAGCAAAGCTTTCACAACGGCAGCGATTGGGATTTTATGCGATGAAGGCAAATTGCACCTGGATGATAAAGTAACCGACTACATCCCCGAATTTAAATTATACGACCCATGGGTTACTTCAGAGTTTACTGTCCGCGACCTTCTTTGTCACCGGAGCGGCCTCGGTCTGGGGGCTGGTGACCTGGTCGATTTTCCCGATTCAACAGATTTTACTTTAGCCGATGCTATACATAACCTGCGCTACTTTAAACCGGTTACCAGTTTCAGAAGCACCTTTGCCTATGACAATCAATTGTATAAGGTTGCAGGAGAAGTTATTGCCCGGGTTTCGGGTATGAGCTGGGAGGATTTTATTGAAACCCGTATCATGAAGCCACTGGGAATGACCAGCAGTAAAGCAGCATTTCAAAGAATTAGCGGCAATATCAATTATGTAGATGCGCATGCACCGGTTGACGGACCGGTTAAAACTATACCCCGTTTTTTCAGTTCAAGCAGTGATGCTGCAGGTGGCATTTATTCGAGTGTAGCTGAATTGAGCAAATGGGCCATTGCCCAAATGGATAACGGCAAGTATGGAGATGGAAAGCAGATTTTTTCCGCAGCGATACATCATGAAATGTGGGAACCGCAGATTAATTTGCCTGTAGGCGCTCCTGGCCCATATCAGGTACATTTTGCCGCATACGGACTGGGTTGGTTCCTCAATGATGCCAAAGGCTATAAAGAAGTGAGCCATACAGGTGGAATTGACGGCATGGTAACTAAAGTTGACCTGATCCCTGAACTTAAGTTGGGTATCATAGTGCTCACCAATCAGCAATCTGGTGCCGCATTCAGTGCTATCGTCAACCAGATCAAAGACAGTTATCTGGGTATTAGTGGTAACGACTGGGTGAAGAAATATTCGGATATGGTAAACGCTGCCAAAGGAGGTGCCGACAATGTGACTGCTGCTGTTTGGAAACAGGTGCAAGCCAGAGAAAAAGAAACTGTGAAGGCCGACCTGAGTAGCTTTGCTGGTACCTACCATGACAACTGGTTCGGTGACGTAGTCATTAGTCAGAAAGATGGGAAATTATGGTTTACTGCCAAACGCTCACCAAAATTGTTTGGTGAGGTATTGCCCTATAAAGCTAATACACTCGTTATCAAATGGACCATCAGGAGCATGGATGCTGATGCATTTGCCACTTTCAGTTTAGACGAGGAGGGTAAACCAATTGGTTTGAAAATGAAACCGATCTCCCCTGCAACTGATTTTAGTTATGATTTCCAGGACCTGGATTTTGTGCGGGTGAAGTAAGGGAGTAAGTCCGGAAGAGGGATAAAGATTAAAAGTTTCTGAAGGTTGCTG
>CAISPD010000066.1 GCA_903887275.1 uncultured Mucilaginibacter sp. | reverse complement strand
GCAGAGATTATCGGTGAACCGGCTTCAATACTTTACGCCGTACTTCTTAAAAATAAAGTGTAAAAGCCAGATAGGTCCAATTAAAAGAAATTTCAGATCGGTCAGGAACGATGGCCTTTTACCTTCAATATTATGACCGATAAATTGGCCGATCCAGGCTATAACAAAAATAACCAGGCTTAATAACCATAAAGCGGGACCGCCGTTATGCTCCCAGCCTGCCAGCTGAACAATGAGGTACGAAAACAGCATCAGTACCATAAACATAACGTATGACAGTACGGGTGAAAGTTTATAGTAATAATAAATGCTGAAAGCTATACCAAAAGAAGCCCAATTAAAAAACCCATTGTAGGAACCCAGAAACTTAACATAGGGAAATGGTATGGCCCAAAGTAAACCAAATAAACTAAATACGATCAGCGGAACGCATATCCAATGGATAAGTTTATTGGTTGGGTTTTGGTGGCTTTCGGCATATTGGTCAAAATAGGCATCAACGGGCCTTTTGGGTGTTGTAGGACCGCTGGTTTGATTTGCCTTTTTTAATTTCTGATTCGCCAATCTATGATATAAAAAAGGCCCTTTCCAAATGGAAAGGGCTTAGTTAAAAACTTATTATTTCGCGAACGCTACCGAGCGGGTTTCCCTTATCACAGTAACCTTGATCTGGCCGGGGTAGGTCATTTCGGTTTGAATTCGGTTGGATATATCAGCCGCTAATGCTTCCGATTGCGCATCCGTTATTTTTTCACTTTCAACCACTACACGCAGTTCGCGGCCAGCCTGTATCGCAAATGTTTTTTCAACACCTGGATATGATAAAGCAAGCTCTTCCAGTTCTTTCAAACGTTTGATATAGCTTTCTACCACTTCGCGGCGTGCACCAGGGCGGGCACCCGAGATAGCGTCGCAAGCCTGAATTATCGGCGACAACATCGAGGTCATTTCAATCTCGTCGTGGTGAGCGCCAATGGCATTGCAAACTTCAGGGTGCTCTTTATATTTTTCTGCAAGCTGCATACCCAGGATAGCGTGTGGTAACTCCGGATTGTCATCAGGCACCTTACCAATGTCGTGGAGCAAACCTGCTCTTTTTGCAAGCTTTACGTTAAGCCCAAGTTCAGCCGCCATGGTGGCGCAGAAATTGGCTACTTCGCGTGAGTGCTGCAATAAATTTTGTCCGTAAGATGAGCGGTAACGCATGCGGCCAACCATACGGATCAGCTCGGGATGCAAACCATGGATACCCAGGTCGATCACCGTACGTTCGCCGATCTCTACTATTTCTTCATCAATCTGCTTTTTGGTTTTGGCCACCACTTCTTCAATACGTGCCGGGTGAATACGACCGTCAGTTACCAGGCGGTGCATTGCCAATCGTGCTATCTCGCGGCGAACCGGGTCGAATCCTGATAGGATAATGGCTTCCGGGGTGTCATCCACGATAATTTCTATGCCGGTAGCAGCTTCAAGCGCGCGTATGTTTCTTCCTTCGCGACCAATGATACGGCCTTTGATCTCGTCATTTTCAATATTGAAAATAGAAACCGTATTTTCAATGGCGCTTTCCGTAGCGGTACGCTGTATGGTTTGAATAACGATTTTTTTAGCTTCCTTGGTTGCAGTTAACTTTGCCTCGTCAACAATGTCCTTGATCTGCATCATGGCTTTGGTACGGGCCTCTTCGCGCAAATTGTCTACCAGCTGATTTTTGGCATCTTCGGCCGACAATCCCGCAATGGTTTCCAGTTGTTGTACGTGTTGCTGTTTCAGGTGCTCTACTTCCTCCTGTTTCTTTAATGCGATCTCTGTTTGCCTTTCAAGGTTACGTTTGGTGTTGTCCAGTTCGCTTTCTTTACGATTCAGGTTTTCCAAACGCTGATTGAGTGATTGCTCTTTTTGCTTGATCCCATTTTCGCGCTGATTGATGTTGTTGTTTTTTG
>CAISPD010000065.1 GCA_903887275.1 uncultured Mucilaginibacter sp. | reverse complement strand
TTAAAATACAATATTCCAATGGTGCCTGGTACCGAAGAAGCGATTACCGATATAGGCGAAGCCAAACAGAGAGCCATTGAAGTGGGCTTTCCTATTTTGATCAAAGCTGCAGCTGGAGGTGGAGGAAAAGGGATGCGTATTGTTGAACAGGTTGCAGATTTTGAGGAACAAATGCACCTGGCTGTATCTGAAGCAACATCGGCCTTTGGCGACGGGTCGGTATTTATCGAACGTTATGTATCCTCGCCCCGGCATATTGAGATACAGGTTTTGGGTGATACCCATGGTAATATTGTTCACCTATTTGAACGCGATTGTTCCGTTCAGCGTCGTCATCAAAAGGTAGTGGAAGAAGCGCCATCGTCGGTACTTACTCCCGAAATAAGGCAACAAATGGGGAAATGTGCTGTTGATGTTGCCAGATCGGTCAACTATACCGGCGCTGGTACTGTTGAGTTTATTATGGACGATCAGCTCAACTTTTATTTTCTCGAAATGAATACCCGTTTGCAGGTAGAGCATCCGGTAACGGAATTGATCACCGGAATCGATCTGGTTAAAGAACAAATCAATATTGCGAGGGGAGAAGCCATCAGCTTTAAACAAGAGGACCTGGAGATCAGGGGGCATGCGGTTGAGCTGCGTGTTTATGCCGAAGATCCTGCTAATAACTTCCTGCCTGATATAGGTACATTACAAACCTATATCACGCCAAAAGGCCCGGGTGTACGCGTGGATGATGGTTTTGAGCAGGGAATGGAGATCCCGATCTATTATGATCCGATGATCGCTAAATTAATTACTTATGGCAAAGACCGCGAGGAAGCTATAGCCAGGATGATCAGAGCCATTGAGGAATACCAGATCATAGGCATAACTACCACATTAGGGTTCGGTAAGTTTGTGATGCAGCACGATGCCTTTACTTCGGGGCAATTTGATACCCATTTTGTAAAAAAATACTTTAGCCCGGAAGTGCTGCAGGAATCTGATGAGGACGAAGCGCTGATAGCGGCTATAGTTATGGAAAAATTGCTCAGTACAAAAACCATAAAGCATAACAGCCAGGCATCCCTTGAAGAGGTGACCGCCTGGGTTAAAAACAGGAAGGCGCTTTCATAGCTTATTTTGTTAGCGTTTTTCACTTTCGTATCGGAACAAATTGATACATCATATCTTTTCGTTTTGGAAAAGCGGTCCCCGGTAATAGGATCAGGAAATCTGTATCTGGTTTTGCGGGAGCAGGCAAAGTAATTCGTAAATGCTTTACCTGGCAATGGTAGCGTAGGGCTTTAGAATAAATGCAACAAATGCAAAACCTTTAAATGTTATATTTAGTTGTTAAGTATATCCTTTAACCATGGCCGAACATAACTGGACAAAATTTACCATCACTGCCGATTTTAACACAGATGCCCGAAGTATTTACAAAGCCTGGGCGACACCTGCAGGCCTTGAAAGCTGGTTTTTGCGTAAAGCTAACTTTTACACTATTACCGGTCGTTTGCGGGAACCCGAAGAGTATTTGATGAAGGAGGACACCTACGAATGGTACTGGCACGGTTTTGACGATAGTGATATCCAGACAGGTGTTGTGCTGGAAGTAAATAGTATCGACTTTTTGAAATTTACATTTAGCGACGACACCATAGTAAGCATCAATATTAAATCGGCCAATGGCTTAACGCTACTTGAGCTAACGCAGGAAAATATAAAAGAAGAAGCCGATCCTTCAAAAAACCTTTATGTGCAATGCCAGGTAGGGTGGACATTTTATCTTGCCAATTTAAAATCTATTATTGAAGGCGGAATAGATCTAAGGAACAAAAGGGTGGATGTTAAAAGTAATTTCAAATAATTTTTCCAACTCATTTTTAACCCCAACCCGACAATCTCTCCCAAATAATCTTTTACTTTTGCGTTATTCTCTGCGTACTTTGTGTAAAACCCCTTGAACGCTGCGTTTTATAGCCAGTATGCACAAATTAGCGCTTTGAATTCAAAAGTTATTATAACATATGTTCACCGGCATCGTCGAAACTTTAGGAACTATCAGCGAACTTCGCCTTGATCAGGGTAATTTGCACATTACCGTTTCAAGCCCGATCTCGCACGAATTGAAGATCGATCAATCGGTTGCGCACAATGGTGTTTGTTTAACGGTTGTAGGAATAACAGATGGCACACATACGGTTACTGCCATAGCCGAAACACTGAATAAAACCAGCCTTGGCCGTTTAAACATCGGCGATCTGGTAAACCTTGAACGCTGTATGCAAATGAATGCCCGGCTCGATGGGCATATTGTACAAGGTCATGTAGATCAGACAGCCTGGTGTACCAATTTCAGAGAGCTTGACGGCAGTTGGGAATATACTTTTCAATATGATACAACCCCGGGTAACGTCACCGTCGAAAAGGGTTCAATATGCGTTAATGGCATAAGTCTGACCGTGGTAAATTCCAAAACCAACAGTTTTTCAGTAGCTATTATTCCCTACACGTTTGAACATACCAATCTTCAGCAGGTTCGGGAAGGCTCAATAGTTAACCTCGAATTTGACATCATCGGCAAATATGTTGCACGGTTGATGCAGCGATAATTAACGTTAGTTCTATTAAACAAATAGCGCTACCGGCTGTTATCCAGATATTCATTTACACCAAAAAAATAGATATTATGGATAAGTTAAGGAAATTTGAGTTGATGGAGAAAATAGTCCATGAGTTTGAGGATTTGAAGAACAGTCAAGTGGCTATCCTCGAAAAATTAGGTAAAATAGAAGTAGACAATATAAACCTGGGCGACAAAAGGTTGGAAAAAGACCTGCCTGCAATGCACCAGCATGTAGCTGATAACCTTGATGCAATCATTTCCATACAGGAATATTTTGATGATCAGGCCAACAGATACAGCGAAAAAAACAACATCGCGGCGCTTAAAGAACAGGAATCATTAGGGCATTAATTAGTTCATGGTTTATAACAAATCTGCCTTTCAACTATGATCCATAGACCATGGACCATAAACCATCGGCCATGGATTATGGACTATGGACTATGGTCCATGATCCATGAACCATCAAATCACTGATACTGTATATAAACTGGCGCTGGTTGTAATTTCAAAACTTCCTGTTTAGTAAGCATTCGTTTTGGCGGATTTTTGATGTCGTTTTTGTAGAACAACTTGAAGCCAGTAAATTGAACAGGTTCGTGAGAGATGAAATATTTGTAGGAGTCTTTCTTCAGATCGGGGCCGCCCCAGCCATCCATATCCATTACTAACTGCACTTCGGGATGTAATTTGATATCCTGGTAATTGGTGACCATTTTCCTGGTGAACCGGTGAATGACCAATATCTTGGGCGGAAGATTATTTTTACGAACCAAACCTGCCAGATAACCGGACACAAAATTAATATCTGCAGCATCAAACGTACCGATGCGTTTACCAGGTACACTTCCTTCTTTCATCGAAAATTCGGGGTCGATGCCAATGTTTACATTGGGCAACAACAGGTATTTCTCAATGCGTGGTATTTCCTGCTGTACCGTACTAAATCCCACCTGAAAATCCAGAAACACCAGGGCATTGATCTTTTGTGCCATATGCAATACACTGTCTATCTGTTTAAATGGCATACGTAAATTATGTAAACCATTTTTACCGGCCTCTGCTTGTGCTGTTACACAGATATAATGCAGAGCTGGTTTTACAGGTGTGGTAGGGTCGGCCGCGGTCCAGCTTTTTACTTCTCCTTGCAGCTTTTCGAGCATGACCTTTGGTGGATACTGGCCCAGTACACCCATGTTTTTGGAGTACATATTGCCATAATAGGCTACCACGCGATAAAATGGGAATATAGCACCCGGTAAGGGACGCGGTGCCTTCTTTACCGGCCAATGGCCACTTTGGTCGCCGTTGGCAATTTTCAATAATAACGAATCGTACCTGGCGGCGTCAATTGCTGCCATGGTATTGATAGAAGAATCAGTTTTAACTTTTAGCGAAATGGTATCCTGCGTTTTTTTGGCTTTAGTGGTATCGCTCACTTGCCCATAGCTAATGCCCGTAAACAGGCAAAAAAAGGCAATAGCGAAAAGATTTATCTTCGTTTTTAGCATGCACGAATATATTGATTATCTACTTATTCGATGCTTTTACCTTTCATTGCGGTGCTGATGGCTACATCCATCAATCGCTCGGCAAAAGGGCGCGTATACTCGTTCAAATCGTCAATAGTTTTATGGATCAGGTCCTTTTCTCCGCTGCTGAGTACTTCTTTAAGGGTGTTTACTTTCTGTTGGGTTGTTGATATTTCAGCAATTTCAAGGTAAGCCCCGTTTTTTTGAAGGAAGCGCTCTACTGTATAAACCATTTGTTCGCCTTCTGTTCGTGCTTCTATCAGCATACGCTGGCTAACGTCGTCCTGGGCGTGGGTAATGCTGTCCATCAGCATTTGCTCTACCTGGTCGTCTGTAATACCATAGGTAGGTGTAACTTCAACTTCCTGTTTTACACCCGAACGCAATTCCATGGCCTGTATTTTTAAGATACCATCGGCATTCAGCAGAAAATTGATATCCACTTTCGGAAATCCAGCCGGCATACCCGGAATTCCCTTCAGATCAAACTCGGCCAGTTTCCGGTTTTCTTTCACCAGGTCACGTTCGCCCTGATAAACCGAAATTTTCATGTTAGCCTGCCCGTCTATTGAGGTAGTATACTGTCGTCCGGCTTTAGTAGGTACTTTAGAGTTACGTGGAATGATAACATCCATCAAGCCACCCATTGTTTCGATGCCCAGGGAAAGGGGGGTAACATCCAATAATAAAATATCACGGCGGTTACCGGCTAAAATATCGGCCTGAATAGCGGCTCCGAGTGCCACAACTTCATCCGGATTCAGGTCGTCATGTACGGGGCGTTCAAAAAATTCGGCAACCATTGTTTTCACAAGTGCTGTGCGGGTGGATCCGCCAACCATTATCACTTCATCTATATCTGTAATTGTAAGGCCTGCATCTCTAAGCGCATTGCGGCAGCAATCGATGGTTTGTTGCACCTTAGTTAATATGAGTTCATTGAAAGTATTGCGGTCGAGGGTGCACCAGATATCGCCTATCTTTTCATTGACCAGGCTTTGGTGCGAAAAAGCTTTTTTGCTTTCTTCTGCCTTTAAACGCAATTGCTGTGCAAGTTCACGGTTTTTGATGAGCTCGCTTTTATCAAGTTGATTTTTTTCGATCCAGTAATCGATGATAGCACGGTCGAAATCGTCACCCCCTAAAAAGGTATCTCCATTGGTAGAAAGCACTTCGAAAATTCCGTTTTGTATTTGGAGGATCGATACGTCAAAAGTACCCCCACCAAGGTCGTATACAGCAATGGTTTTGGTTTCGTCGGGGTTTAAGCCGATGCCATATGCCAGGCTTGCTGCTGTTGGTTCGTTAACAATGCGCAGCACATCCAGTCCGGCCAGCTTCCCCGCATCACGTGTTGCCTGCCTTTGCGAATCATTAAAATAAGCGGGCACAGTTATAACAGCACGGTTAACAGGTGTTTTCAGCGCATGTTCGGCACGTTCTTTCAATTCTTTCAGGATCAGTGCTGATAGCTCGATAGGCGTGTAAAACTTATCACCTACTTTTATTTTTACCAGGCTCTCGGTATTGTCGTCGATCACTTTATAAGAAAAGAAATCCTCATAGTTTTCAATATCATTATAGGAACGGCCAAGCAAACGTTTGACGGAGAAAACTGTATTCTGAGGATCGGTGATCAGATATTCTTTTGCTTCGTTTCCTACAGTGATATCACCCGCTTCACTAAAATGCACCACTGATGGTACCAACACACCTTTGCCTGCATCATTGATCACTTTGGGATTTTTATCGGGATCGATAAAAGCTACCAATGAGTTGGTAGTACCCAGATCTATACCAACTATGATCTCGTCCTTTTGCAGCGAACCTGTTGCCAGGTTGATAGAAACTTTAGCCATGTTACAATTCTAACAAACGGCAAATGTAGTTAGTTTTGAATAATGACGTGTCATTGGATTGTTGATATGGGTGTCAAATTACAAGTCATTCGGCAATAGGTTTTAACCAATCGGGTATGTAGCAAGAGAAAATTGCTATTTTCACGCCGATGATCAAATTTCTACCGAAATATCAACCATACATTTTATTGCTGTTATTAGGCGTATTAATTGCTAATAATACTTATTCACAGGAATTTGGGGGCAATCCGCCAGCTGTTAAATGGAAGCAGGTTAATATTCCGGCCGCCAAAGTGATCTTTCCCCGGGGGCTCGATTCTGCTGCATTTGAAGTGGCGGGTATCATAGCCCGCATGAACAATAGTATACAGCCTACCATCGGGAATAAGCAAAAGCAGGTTAGTATAGTTTTACAAAATCAAACCACCATTTCAAATGCCTATGTAGGATTGGCCCCGTTTAGAAGTGAGTTTTACCTGACACCGGAACAGAATAGTTTTGAAATCGGGAGTCTTCCATGGGCGGCGCAGCTTTCTGTACACGAGTTCCGTCACGTACAGCAGTACAATAATTTCGATGTTGGTTTTTCTCGTTTTCTGCATATTTTATTTGGTGAGGGTGGTCAGGCTCTGGGTAATGAGCTAACTATTCCTAATTGGTTTTTTGAAGGCGATGCCGTTTTCAACGAAACGCTGGTAACTGACCAGGGGCGGGGCCGTTTGCCATGGTTTTTTAACGGATATCGTGCAATTTGGTCAGCAGGAAAAAAATATACCTGGATGAAACTAAGGAACGGCTCGTACGTTGATTTTACGCCCGACTGGTACCCAACAGGCTATATGCTGGTTGCCTATGGGCGGGAAAAGTACGGCGACCAGTTTTGGAAAAAGGTTACTCATAATGCGGCCGCGTTTAAGGGTGGTACCTATCCTCTGCAAAGGGCGATCAAAAAATATGCTGGTATCAGTTTTGAACA